>NZ_CP041666.1:903849-1205132 GCF_007301515.1 Radiobacillus deserti | reverse complement strand
GTTGAACCGTATAAATGAATACTTACAAGAAACTGACTTCGAAAGCATAGAGGTCCATAGGGAACAAGATCGTCCTGGGTATGCCCTCGTAAATATTATGGAACGACTTCGGATGAAATATGGACAACAGGCAAATATGCGAATTGAAAGTGACTATGGAATAGGTACGAAGGTAAGGATTCACATTCCTTTGAAATCAAGTAAGGAGAAAGGGCGTGAGTAAGAATGCTAAAGCTATTTATTGCAGAGGATGAGGATACAATTCGTAACGGAATTATTTCTTCTATTGACTGGAACATGCATGACATTACAATCTGTGGAGAAGCAGCTAATGGCGAAGAAGCATTGACCCTTTTAGACCATGTTCACCCGGATATCATTTTAACGGATATTCAAATGCCAAAAATAAACGGATTAGACTTTATACAACAAGCGAAAGGGAGAGGGCTCTCTTTTGAAGCAATTATTCTTACTGGTTATGAGGATTTTCAATATGCGAAGCAATCCATCCGCTTAAATGTGTTTGACTATATATTAAAGCCCGCTCTTCCTAGCAAAATTTTAGATGCCGTACTGCAAGCGAAACAACGAATCGATCAAGCAAGGCTAATGAATCAACAGCTTCATTTACTAGAAGAATATGCTGACAAGAACAATTACTTAGAAAAAGTAGAAAAGCTACATTATTGGTTCCATTTTCCTGATCAATCCAAGAACGAAGAGAAAAGGATAAGCGCGAAGCAGCTAAAGATGTGTATTCATCCTGAGGATTATTTACATGTAGGTATCATTCGATTCCCATCAAAAGCAATTTCCTATTATATAGATGATTATGAACTACTACGATTTGCAGCCATGAATGTCACGAACGAAACATTATCTTCTTTCTATTCAGGGAAGCTAGAAATTTTGTTTGATCACGAATTTCTTATTTGGGTAGGTAATATAGATTCTCATTATGATTCTAGCCATTTAATTCCCTATCTACAGCAATTAAAAGAAAATTACATGCGATATTTAAAATTACCTATTTATATAGGAATTGGTAGGGTGAAACCTTCCATCGAGTATGTACACGACAGCTACCATGAAGCAAAAAAGGCATTAGATGAACATTACTATTATAAGGAAAAGGATGCTTTCTTTTATTCGGAATTAGAAAGTCAGGAAAGAAAGCTTAGTTCTCATGATAAGAAACTATCTGATATAGAAAATGAACTTATCACATATATTTATCAAAAACAGTACGATGCAGCATTAGATAAACTAGAAATTTGGCTTACGTACTTAAAAGAAAACACCTCCTATCATAAAGATCAGATGAACGTAAAAGCCATGACATTAATTATTGAGATGCAGAAGTTTGTTCAAGGAACAACATTAACCAAAATTGAATGGGAAAATGACTTCATAAACTGGCTAGAACAAATGCCTACGATGAAAACCTTCGATGAAATGTCTACTATTCTTAAAAAAATATTCCAAAATTTGTTTGAGATCGTTACTGCAGAAAAACCAGTTCACCGCACAGTCCAACGAGCGCAAGCCATCATTGAGGGAAGATATACAGAAAATCTAACATTGGAATCTGTCGCGAATGAAGTATTTGTATCAAGTGCATACTTAAGTACATTATTTAAACAAGAGCTCGGAATTAATTTTTTAGATTATTTGCATCAATACCGGATTACACAAGCAAAGATACTGTTGACTCAGCATTATAAAATATATGAGGTTGCTAATAAAACAGGCTATAAAGATGAAAGACATTTTAGTAGCACATTTAAAAAATGGACAGGAATGACGCCTTCGAATTTTCAAAAAGAGAGTAAAATTTCTAGTTAAGAACGGAGAAATATTCCCATTAAAAACCAATGAAATTGTTAATTTCATTGGTTTTGTAGCTCTGCATTATTTATTATAGTAATTTATACCTATTTTTCCATTTATTTGTTAAAATACTCCATATCCTCTAGTATGATAACTGTAACGTAACAAATCTTTTAAAAGGGATTTTTTTAATGAAAATGATTCTGGCTTACTTAGGCGTAAAAGTAAAAGACTATGTAAATCATTCCACAAGTTATAATACGAGAAAATTTTTTCTCTATATATTGTTTTGGTTTCTCCTTACAACGATAGGCGCTATTTCCATTTATTTTATTTTCCATGCCTATTCTGTAGTCATGCTTTTTTTATCTTGTATCTCGTTCATGTTATTAGATACGTACAAGAGCTTGATTCGTTTACTGGATAGCGGGGACCGAAAACTTTTGGACATATTAGGTTACTCTAAAAACCAATATGCTATGGCAAAAGAATTAAGTAGAAAGATTTTCATCCTTTTCTTTAGTATTTGGACTAACTTAATTCTAGCCATTTGCTACTTCATTTTCGAAAACATTCTTTTCGGTCTTATTTATATGATGCTTACATTCATATCCTTTTATTTATCTCTAGTTCTAAGGATTAAAATTATTGAGTTATATCTTTATAAGATTCGATTCCTTACGCGCCGTTTTTTATTTTTATCCAATATTGATTTCTTAGTTCCAATTCTAACTGGATTAATCTTATATGTATATTTCAAAAATATGTACAGAGAGCTTTCCCTTACATTATTTGATTTCACGATTTTAATGTTCTTCAGTAGCCTATTCTTTTTCTTTATTATTGGATTTATCATTCATAGGATATTAAGAAAATGTAAAAAAAGATTCCTTGCAACTGGAGTTTATGAATTTTTCTCGCTTTCGTTTTCAGCACAAGATTCGAAAGAAAAACATAGATCTAGCAAATTGTATCCACGTTTACTTCAGCAAGAATGGTTGATTTTTCGCAAAAATCTGCCAGTTAACATTCATCTATTATTTTTGATCAATATTACACCATTGATTATTTTTTATTCTATTTTATTTTACCTAAATAATAACCCAGAGCTATTATCTAAATATTTAGCCATTTTATTTCTTCTCTATTCCCCATTTATTTTTTTCTTACAAACTACTTTGTCTTTTTCTTCAATTGATTTAGATGGGGAAACCATGATTCATTTTGGATACATTAAAAAATTTATAAAGTGGAAAGTATTATTTCGAACACTGACTTCGTTACTATTGAATAATCTGTTTGGTGCCATTCTTAGCTGTTCAATTATTTTGTTCTTAGATGTTTCCGTTCGTTTCCATATTACATTTATAATTGCCTTATTCACGTTTGCGCTAGTAGTTTCACCTGCTGGGCCATTAAGTACCGCCTTATTTCCAAATTATAAGTGGGAACAGATTACTGACATCCCTACAACGTATGCATCTATTATAAACAACATTGTGATAAGTAGTATTGGCCTTATAAATGCAGCGTTCGTTTGGGCTGCTTTGTATACAAGTCCAACATTTATATTATGGATGGTAATTTTTAACTGCACGGTTTGCTTCTTTCTAATCATGTATGCAGGTTATTTTACGAAGAAAAGATTATTTTATTCAAAAGCTTCAAAATCAAAATTATTTATGGAGTGACGGCCATGATTACTTTAAATGGGGTAAATAAAATCTACGGCAATGACGTAAAAGCATTAAATAATATTGACTTACAACTAAGAAAGAATAAAGTCATTGGTTTAATAGGAAAAAATGGTGCTGGGAAAACAACACTAATTGAAACAATAATAGGTTTATTAGAACCCTCATCTGGTGATATTTCCTATACTAATTTATCAAAAGACAATATTGGCTATTTACCTGATGAACCTGTTTTTATTAATCATGTATCTGTACTTGAGATGCTTCATTACATAAATCTCGTTCGAAGGTTGGGGTTAACTAAAGAAGAACTAATCAATAGGTTGCAAGAGGTTGACTTAGCGGAGGTAAAAGATAAACCTACGGAAAATTTATCAAGAGGAATGAGACAAAGACTAGCTTATGTTGTCGCTACGTTGCACAAACCAAATGTTTTGTTATTGGATGAGCCATTTACAGGGTTAGACCCTGTTCATCTAGAGATGATGAAAAAGCACTTAATCGAGTATTCCATTGATAGATGTATCGTATTTTCCACACATATTTTTGCTTTTGCATCACAATTATGTAATGAATTTGTTTTACTAGATGAAGGGAAAATAAAAGAGATAATTACACTAAAAGAAGGAGAAAAATGGAGGGAAGATGACTTACAAACAGCATTCCAAACATTTATTGATTCATCATCTTAACTGCCATCCCCCACTTTTGGTCAGTCTACAACTTCCAATCATCTGAACAAAACCGGATTGCTTTATTTATAAGAGGAAGCACGACAGATATATGATTTTCATCCGGGAATTCGTAAGCTTCTACTCGTGCATGCTTTAGCTGCTGTAGTCTTTGTGCTAATTCCCGAGCATTCATAAGCATCTTGCTATGATGCTCACCCTCCAGTTCTCCAGCACCAATTAATATCGATACTTTTTCATCACAATTGTTTTGGATGAAGTGTTCTTCCTCTTGACTTAACTTTACTTGATTCCAGTGAATGGAGGGACTACCTGCAATATAGGTTTGGAAAAGACTCGTTTGCGTGAATAAGGCATGTAAAACGAATAGACCACCCAGAGAATGACCGAAAATAGCTTGTTTCTCTGAATCGATTGCCAGCTCTCTTTCTATTTTTGGCTTCAATTCTTCTTGTAAAAACATCAAAAATTCATTTGCACCACCCTGCTCGTCGTCCATTTTACGTGTAAACTTAGAAGATACCTGATCTTCAGCTGGTGCGACTGTATAATCATAAAATCGGTTTTTATCAAATGGTTCCTCTGAATCATATCCAATTCCTACAACAACAGTTGGGACTACTCCAGTTTTATCGGAACGCCGAGACTGAAGACGAATAGCATCTGTAACCGTAGTAAAAAAAGCATTTCCGTCTAAAACATACAGGATGGGAAATCCCGAGGCAGGAGCTTCTTGTTGTGGTCTATACACCATTATTCGATAACGACGATTATGTTTAGATGTCATGAAAAACTGTTCCGTTCCTTGCACATGTACCTTTGTTTTTTGCATTTTCCTTCCTCCAATCAAGCTTTTCCTGTACATAACAAATAAATAAAATATGGAACCCCGATGATTGCGATGACGATTCCAACAGGTAATTCAATATCGCCGAAAATAATAGGAGCCTTTTTGAAAGCTCCTATTTTTGCAATCTTTACTTATGAGCCAACTCCAGCATTTCCTCTGCTAGGTTCCTTAATCGCTCTAGAGCACTCGAATCCACAATATCATTCTCTTCATCGTAAGCATCATTATGAATAAATACGTTGGTCGTTGGAACGAGCCCTTTTAAATAAGAGAGGATTGGTTTTAACTGATATTCGGCTACAAGAAAATGTTTTTCGACATGACCGTGTGTAATAATACCCGTGATCTTTCCCTTCAATGCATTCATTTGTAAATGGTCCAACAAATTTTTTAATGCACCTGTAAAAGAAGCTTGGTATATTGGTGTTGCAAACACAATTAAATCAGCGGATTCCACTTTCTTTCACGACATCCCATGTGTCGGAATTATAATAAGCTGTTGGCTCCCCGCGGACCCATTTCTACATCATAGTCACGTAAATCTAATAGCTCTGTTTCCAAGGTAGCGTTTATCTCCTTGACTGCTGTTAAAAAATGATAAACCGCCATATTTGTTTTCCAACCGGCCAACGACCCTGCTACTCCAAGTATCTTCAAGATGGTTCCTCTCCCTTCTTTACTTAAGTTCCACAAAATGTTTGATAGGAAGGATCCGGTGTATCAGGTGCCTTACAATAGTTTTCGTGCACCTCGTCATGTGCGTACGGATTCTGTAAGACATCCAGTAATGCCGAGACTACATCCATGTCCCCATTTCCTGCGGCATCTAACGCTTCTTCTACTCGATGATTTCTTGGAATGACAGCTGGATTGTGCTGTCGCATCCGTTCATGAACATCCTCATTGTTCTCTTTTTGCTTGTTTAATCGGTCTTCCCATTTGTGTCTCCATTGTTTAAAGGCCTCCGCTTGAAACAGAGGCTGCTCCTGTTTATCCGGAAAAGTTAGGGCCCGAAACGTATTCGTATAGTCCGCTTTATTTGCTTCCATCAGGCTTAATAATTCTTCTACAAGCTCTTTATCCCCTTCTTTGTTGTGGAAAAGACCCAGCTTTGCCCTCATTCCATTTAGCCAGTGTTCTTCGTACACATCAATAAAAGCAGTCACTTCCTTATTCGCAATCTCAATTGCTTTGTCTTGCACTGGATGAAGAAGTGGTAACAAAGCCTCCGCAAATCGCGCTAAATTCCATCCCGCGATATAGGGCTGGTTTTGATATTGATAGCGCCCTTGAACATCAATCGAACTAAAGACCGTTTCCGGATGATAGACGTCCATAAATGCACATGGACCATAGTCTATCGTTTCCCCACTAATTGTCATATTGTCTGTATTCATCACACCGTGGATGAATCCTACTAATTGCCACTTCGCAATTAGTCCCGCTTGTTTTCGGATGACAGCTCGCAAAAATTCCACATATCGGTTATCGGTATCCGGAAGCTCGGGATAATGTCGCTGAATCGCATAGTCAGCCAATGCTTGAAGATCTTCAGGTGTTCCCCACTTTCTTGCATACTGAAACGTTCCGACACGAAGATGACTTGCCGCAATTCGAGTTAAAATAGCGCCTGGAAGCTCTGTTTCTCGGTAAATAGGCTCCCCTGTTGATATAACAGCAAGACTTCGTGTAGTAGGAATCCCCAGGGCATGCATGGCCTCGCTAATCATGTACTCCCGTAGCATTGGTCCTAATGCTGCGCGGCCATCTCCTCCTCTTGAATAAGGAGTTCTCCCAGCTCCTTTTAGTTGTATGTCCTTTCGTTCTCCCTTAGGAGTAATTTGTTCCCCAAGTAAAACTGCGCGGCCATCCCCAAGCATAGTAAAGTTTCCGAACTGATGCCCTGCATAGGCTTGAGCTAACGGTTTCGATCCTTCAGGAATTTGATTACCTGCTAGCACTTTCACTCCTTTCTCATCCTTTAAGGTATCTGGGTCTAATCCAAGTTGTTGTGCTAGTTTATCATTGAATAGTACCATCTCCGGTGAGGCTACTGGTGTTGGATCCTGTAACGTAAAAAATGTTTCTGGAAGTTCTGTATAGCTATTTTTTAATGTGAATATTTCTCTTTCCATCATAAAGACACCTTCTCTTTGTTAATGGGTTTAGTGTCTGCTTCTTGCTAGCAGCTATTCCAATTTTCCGATTTACCTCTCCTAAAAAATTATAATGGATATCCAGTGGAGTTTGTAATAAAATGACTGCAAGGTGAGGAGTGAGAGGAATGAGAATACACGTATTTCAACATGATCCAATCGTAGGTTATGCAAATATCGCAAGTTGGGCGCAACAGCATCATGCAACGTTAACGACGACAAGAGTCGATATGACGCAAGTATTCCCTGCGTTAGATAGCTATGATCTCTTGATTGTTCTAGGCGGACGAATGGGTGCCTATGAAGAGGATACATATCCTTGGCTTAAAATCGAGAAGGAATATATACGGCAGGCAGTAAAAGCGGACAAATTTGTATTAGGGATTTGTTTAGGTAGCCAGTTAGTTGCAAGTGCATTAGGAGGAAAAGCGTATCAGCATACTCAAGTTGAGGTTGGCTGGCATACCGTTCGTTTTAATGAAGTAGCTAGAAAACATCCGCTTCTTAGAAGTATTCCAGAGGAAGGTCGATTCTTTGAATTTCACTTTGACACGTTCCAGCTACCTGAACATGCTTGTTTACTAGGGACTAGTGCTTGCGCGAATCAAGCATATGCGATTGGAAATCGAACATTAGCGATACAATTCCACCCGGAGTTTGATGAAGAAGCGATTGATTATATTGTAAATACGAACTATCCACATTCAGTGAACAGCCCATATTTACAGCCTTTAACAGAATTAAAGAATACAGCAAATCATGACGAAAGTCGCACCTTTATCTTTCATGTATTGGATAACTTTCAAGAAGAGATCACGAAGAGTAAACTTGATTTAAAGCCAAATCCTTAAAGGTTTGGCTTTATGATATAGTTTTATTTTTATTATCCTTGTCCTACTTCACGTAATATTGGCATCGTAGAGCATCTGAATGATCCACCGGACTTGATAATCTCCGAATACTCCACCTCAATCACTTCAAATCCCTTTTCACGCATGTTTTGATTGACTTTTTGATTCCCAGGTAGACTAATTACTTTTTTATTTCCAATACTTAATACATTCGTACCTAATGTAAACTGCTCCTCCTCCGTTACTTCAATTAGCTCGTATCTAGAAGAGAAAAGTTCTATATCTTCCTGTGTAAGTGCTTCTGGATAAATGATCGCAACCTCCGGTGACAATACATTAAATACACAGTCTAAATGCAAATATTTTTCTGTGAACGGAATCGCTTTGACGTCATATTTATCCCCTAACACCCTTTTCACATGTTCTACTGCGTCTTTATTTGTGCGATTACTTAAACCGATATAAATCGTATCTTGATCAATAATGACGTCGCCACCTTCAATGTCTTCACCAATAATGTTGTAATAAGATAATCCTTCATCCTCTAACCATAATTTCAATACATTCTCTTCTCCCCTACGGAGTTGGTTTGCCATACTCGCTACAAACATGATATGTCCGAGGGAAAATCCAATATCTCTAGTGAAGACTTGCTCGGGGTATTTCTTGTGATAAGGGAGTAAGATGGTTTCTATCCCATGTTTGTTTAATTCACTTACAAATGCCTGGTGTTGCTCTAATGCTCGTTGTATATGTATTCCTTCGTCTTTAAATTTCTTTTGTGTTTCATTGATTACATCACGAATGGTCATGTATTGTGGTTGGCATAATATAACTCTTTTTAATACGTCGTATTCACTATGACAGCTTGTTATGTGGTTAATATCCATGTAAAGGCTCCTCCAATAAGTAAGATATAAAAATTTAATAAAACAAGAATGCAACAAAAGGATTTGTCAATGATTTATTGTGCCTAAAAAAAATTTAAAAATTCAAATCTACTTAAATCCAATATTTTGATTCATCAAGTATGGGTCAACCGTTTAGACAATGCAATCAAACACATAGCTAACAACGGCACACTAAAGATTCGACTATGCAAAGTAGGCCGAGATGCGATTTTTCGACTTGAAGATAGCGGTTCTGGTATGAGCGACGAGACAATGGCTCATATGTTTGACAAGTTTTATCAAGGAGACACTTCCCATTCAATGGCTGGTAATGGTCTAGGACTAACTTTAGTCCATAAAATCATCGACCTCTGTGGAGGTAACATTGAGGTTCAAATTGAGCTTGGAAGAGGCAGTATCTTTACTATAAAGCTACCATTGACTAATAAATAAAAGATAAAAAAAAAAGCCGTAACTCCATATAGGACGAGTTACGGCTTTGGTATTAATTAAAGGAATTAACGACTTTCAAGTCCACTTCTTCTTTCTTATCACTCACTCGAGTATGAAGAAGGAATGTTAGTATATCTTCTGCTGCATCCCCATTAATAAATTCACGCTGAGATTGCTTAATCATGTTTAATTTCTCATAATTATTAGCCAATAGTTCCCCAATGATGGAACTAATATCATGTACATCTCTACAAATGACTCCTAGGTTTGCCCTTTCAGCAAATAAGGGGTTGTCTTCTTCCTGGCCAGGTAAAGCACCAGTTATCACTAATGGTGTGTTA
Source organism: Radiobacillus deserti (assembly GCF_007301515.1). Taxonomy (GTDB): domain Bacteria; phylum Bacillota; class Bacilli; order Bacillales; family Amphibacillaceae; genus Radiobacillus; species Radiobacillus deserti. The sequence goes on along the minus strand of NZ_CP041666.1, from coordinate 1,195,375 downwards.
GCTGCAACAGCTTCATACATAACATTCGGGCTACCTCTTGTAAAGGCAATATCGGCTTCTAGCATCAGTTCATGAATTTTATTCGTAAACCCGTAAATCTGAACTTTATCCCCATATTTACCTATCAAAGATTCTTCAAGCTTCGCTTTTAGTTTTTGATTTCTACCAGCGATAATTTTGACTTTACAATCAAAGTTATCTAGCAAATGTTCGGCAATCGTATTCATGTTGCCGACCCCTTCTCCGCCACTCATAATCAAACAATTAAGCGATGGGCGTTGGTCCTTACCTTCCAAGACCTTTTGCGTTTCAGAAAAAAATCTCGATCGGACAGGAAAACCTAACACTTTTATTTTTTCTTCAGGAATCCCATAATGCAAACATTTTTCCTTTGCTTCCATAGTGGGACTTAGAATTTAATCCACTCTAGGATCTGCCCAGAGCGGATAGATGTTTACTAGGTCTGCGATAAGCGTATAAAATGGAATCTGTATTTTATGTTTTTCTAAAATGTTCAATACAGAACCATTAAAGTTAGGATGGACAGACAAGATTAAATCTGGTTGAACCTTATCTATTAACTTTAAAAAGTTTTTTTGAATTAATTTCTCGATTAGTTTATTTACCAATGGCGCTTTTAAAGCAGACATATTCCAAATGAATTTCCACAAACCTTCAGAATATCTTGTAATAGGGCCATACGACTTCCCAATTCCAAATAGCAATTTTCCACCAAGAGAGAATCCGTCCACTACCTCTACTAAAACATTATCATCTATATGTACTTTTTCACAGATTGCTTCTGTAATACTCTTATGTCCATGTCCAGTATTGTCAGAAGATATAACGAGTATCTTTTTCTGCATATAATAATCAACCCTTCTTTTACAAATACTTACCAAGTATAACAAATCTGTATTAAGTATTGGGTAAAGTTTTGTAAATAATCAATTTCATATATTTACACTATCTATTGTGATAAAATAATATGGTTGAAGACTTAGGAAACTAAAAGGAGCTTCCTTGTGAAACTTTCTACCTTCCAAATATACTATACCATATTTGTTTTTATTGCTCTTGCTGCTTTTGAACATATCATAATTGGACTTTTCCCTCCACTATTTCCATACATTGCTGAAGATCTATCTATTAATGTAGGAAATCTTGGGTTTATCTCCGGGATGAATATATTAGTAACAGCAATTTCTTCTATTTATTGGGGGTACCTGTCCGGCAAACATAAGCGAAAGAGATTAATCATTATTGGAACCCTAATTTGGGTAGGTTCCATTTTCTTAACTGCAATTAGTCGTAGCTTTGTAGAATTACTTTTCTATCAGATTTTAACCGGAATTGGTCTTGGTTGTATGGCTTCCATTGGGTTCAGCGTTCTAACGGATTACATCCCTTATCGAAAACGCGGACTCATTCTAAGCTTATGGGGAATGGCTCAAGGCCTTGGCGGAATTGTTGGTTCTATGATGGCTTCCTTAACAACGACTAGTTCCGGCTGGAGATGGTCCTTTGAATTAGTTGGTATGATTGGGTTAGCTCTCATCTTTTTATATGTGTTTATTACAGAGCCAAACCGTGGTGCTTCTGATCCAGAATTAAACGAAATGGAGAGTAGTAATCAGACATATGACTATGTCATTGAAGCAAAACACTTAAAAGCAATTCTGTTAAAAGGCAGTAATGTGTATTTGTACTTCCAAGCTCTCTTTATGAATATCGCAACAGGGAGCCTTATTTGGATTCCGACCTTATATACCTATAAAATCATTCAACAAGGGTATGACATGGATACAGCCGTTATTGCGTCCGGATTTTTGTATGCTATTTTTCAAATTGGTGGAATGGCGTCTGTCTATTTAGGACATCTTGGGGATCGCGTTCAAAGAAAAAGCTTCAAAGGCAGAGCTTATATAACAGCTTTCTTTGTTTTCTTTACTTTGCCTTTATACATTTGCTTTTTTGCTATTCCAATGACCAATCTATCCTTACCAAATGACGGGAGCGCTGTGGACATTGTAGTCAGCCTTATCCAACAAATCTTTTTAAACCCATGGGTTGCTTTGTTATTTTTATTATCTTTTGTTGCCTCTGCATTTCAATCAGCAAATACTCCGAATTGGCTGGCACTAATAACAGATGTGAACCTTCCTGAGCATAGAGGAACAGCATTTAGTATTGCTAATCTTTTCAATAGTATCGGAAGAACCATAGGGAATGTAGCTGTTGGGATTATTTTAGGGATTATTGGAACACAGTTTACGGAGCCGCATAACTATATAATTACCTTATGCGTCTTACAACTTTTCTTAATTCCTTCTGCCATTTGCTATGTGAAAATGGCTAACAATAATGTAACAGATATCAAGCACGTTAAACGTACATTAACGAAGCGTGGAAACAAATAATTATGATCGATTATGAAACAAAATGCAGACAAAATTCGTCATGTATAGTAAAGCTTTTTTAGATGGGGCAGATTAATATGATTATTCATTTGTGGGGGAATAGATATGATGAAAAAAATCATCCACTTACCTATATATATCCTTGCTAGTATTCTCTTCGGATTTAAAACGCTCCTCGTTTATTCGTTGGTATTTGATATGTCGATAGATAATCCGATGCAAGCCATTCTATTTGTCCTTAATCCATTTATTTCAGCGTTTTTATTTTTTGGATTAAGTATTTGGTTTAAAGGGATTTATCAAAAACTTTTCGTTAGTATTGGAGCACTATTAGGCACAATCATAATTTGGGCCAATACGATGTTTTATCGAGATTTCACGGATTTCATTACAATTCCAGTAATGTTCCAAGCTAATAACGCAGGAGATGTAACAAATAGCATATTTAGCTTGCTTCACCCATCAGATCCATTATTACTAATTGACGTTATCCTTATCATGATCATCAGTTTTAAACGAGATACAATAACCTATGTCCCAAAGAAAAAAAGATCTATTTTAGCTTTATCTGTTGTCATGCTCGTTGCTAACTTATTACTGGCAGAAGTAGGACGACCGAACTTATATACGAATGTGTTTGATCGAGAAGACTTTGTTAAAAATATTGGTCTGTTTAATTACCATGTGTATGATATTGCACAACAAGCTTTCTCTACTTCTCAAAGAGCTTTTGCAGATGAAAGCAAAATCTCAGAAATCAGTGACTATGTAAATCAAAACGTGAAAAGTAAGGATCAATCGGAGCTTTTTGGAATTGCGAAGGATCGTAACCTTATTTTTATTTCATTAGAATCGATACAAAGCTTCGTGATTAACAATACAGTGAACGGCGAAGAAATCACACCGTTTTTGAATGACTTGGTTGGCGAAAGCTATTATTTCGAAAACTTTTATCATCAAGTGGCACAAGGGAAAACATCTGATTCGGAATTCCTTGTAGAAAACTCGTTATATCCTCTACCGAGCGGCGCTGTTTTCTTTGTTCGAGGACAAAATGAATATAACGCAATGCCAGAAATCTTAAATCAACAAGGGTATTATTCTTCCGTCTTCCATGCGAATAATAAAAGCTTTTGGAATCGGAACATTATGTACGATGCATTAGGCTATAAGAAATTTTTTGATGAAACGGCCTATCAGATTACGGAAGAAAATTCTGTAGGATGGGGATTAAAGGATAAGTCATTTTTCACACAGTCCATCAAATACTTACAAGAGCTACCTAAACCGTTCTATACAAAGTTCATTACACTAACGAATCATCATCCTTACGAATTAGGAGAAGAGGATGCATCGATTGAACCGTATGACTCAGAGTCTACGACACTTAATCATTATTTCCAAACCGTCCGCTATACGGACGAAGCTATCGAACAGTTCTTTGAGCAATTAAAACAATCCGGACTATACGATAATTCGGTTATTGTTTTAATGGGAGATCATTACGGAATTAGTGAATATGAAAATAAAGCACTCGGTCAATATTTAGGAAAAGAGATTACCGCTTATGATCATTTGCAGTTACAGCGTGTCCCATTCTTCATTCACATTCCTGGCGAAGAAGGCAAAGTTATGTCAGAACTTGCTGGTCAAATTGATGTCAAACCTACTCTCTTGCATCTACTCGGTATAGATACTTCTAATGACATTGGATTTGGTACGGATTTGTTTGCGGATGATCGAAAAGAATTTATCACTTTCCGGGATGGTAGCTTTATAAGTGATGACTACGCATATACGAAAGAAACGTGCTATGATAGAGATTCAAAAAGCCCTCTAGAAGACAATACGGCATGTGAACCGATAAAAGAAAAGGTCATGCAAGAATTGAATTATTCAGATGAGATTGTTTATGGGGATTTGTTCCGGTTTTATGATTTTGAATGATGAGTTGTTGAATAGGAAAATGCCTGATAACGGTTGTTATCAGGCATTTTCTTTTATGCTTTCAATTGAGCTCAACCGGTGATTTCCAGTTAGGCATGCGGATCTGGTTCATTAGACTACAATTGACAATCAAAAGGTCTAACTTTCTCAGAGTGAATATACAAAGTGGTAGAACGAATATTAACTGTTTAGTGAAGTGTTGACAATCCATGTCATAATCTATTTGTGTTATAGTTAGAAAAGTTAAAAGGAAACGTATAGAATTCGTTGTTCATTTTGGTATATCATGTTTTAAACGAATAATCGAGAAAAAGTAAACTAAATTGATTTACGATTAAGATACGCAGTGAATAATATGAAAAACTTCATTAAAATCGTGCGTGCTTGTGAACAAAACTATACGATTAAAAAGGAGAGATATAATGGCTAACACACATACATTCAGCAAAGGTGAGGAACTTGCAAACGCCATTACACATGGTATAGGAGTTCTTTTTAGTATCGTATCATTAGTTGTATTGATTGTATATTCGTCCTTGTACGGAACCGCATGGCATATTGTAAGTTTCATCATATTCGGTTTTACCATGCTTCTCATGTATGTATCGTCTACGTTATTACATGCGTTCCCAGAAGGTAGCAGAGTGAAAGATTTATTTGAAATATTTGATCATTCTTCTATCTACTTTTTAATCGCTGGAACCTACACCCCCTACATGCTAATAGCGGTTCAAGGTTGGTTAGGATGGACTATTTTCGGTATCGTATGGGGATTTGCTATTGGAGGAACGGTCTTTAAGTCATTTTTCGTTAAAAAGTTCTTATTCACATCAACGGTGCTATATGTTGTGATGGGTTGGTTCATTGTTTTAGCTTGGGGTCCTTTAACAGAATACCTTACACCTAAAGGATTAACGTATCTCGTCGTTGGTGGTCTGTTTTATACGTTAGGGGCTATTTTCTACATATGGAGAGCATTCAAATTTCATCATGCAGTATGGCATCTTTTTGTCGTGGCGGGAAGTTTTATGCACGTTTTGAGTGTACTAACTCTATTGGAATAGACATTCGTATTTAGATGGAAAAGTAATGTTTTATATTGCCACGTAAGATACAACTTCGATTTAGTTTTTATTTTATGTTCGATTAAAGCCATTAAAATAGCCCCCTATGCGAGTATAATGAATACAACGCTAGAAGGCCGAACATACAGTAAAGGTAGCGCCACACACCTTTAAACAAAGGCATGTATCACTATCCTAAAATGCTGTAACCATGCAGTTGATGATTCCGATTGGGCTCGAACCAACGACCTCCACCCTGTCAAGGTGGCGCTCTCCCAGCTGAGCTACGGAATCAAGTATCGACAAATAATAATATAATCCTTTTTCTAGCATCTTGTCAATGCTAATAAGAAGGGGATCTTAGAAGATTGGTAGTCGAATGTAGCTTCACATTCATATACATCAATAGTACTAATCAACACAACTAAAAAATATTGGTGCAAAAAATAAACCTAAGTTACTCGTAAACTTAGGTTTATTTTCGTTAGAATAATGTAGACTTTAATCGCATGACTTTATACATAAAACGGGCATCTCTTCCCATTTTGGTTCTTCGATTTGCAAGCGGCCGGACTCTACTTAAAAAGATCCGATCACAATGTTTTTGTCCGTATCTTCGATAACATAAATCGTGTTGTCTACAAATAGAATCTAGCTGATTGATAGGAGCTCCTGGTCCTGAGCAGTTTGGTCCACAATAACGATATCTACCGTAACAAGCCACTTATTTCCCTCCTTCGTTCGCTCTTATTACAATTTATGAATACGTGAGAGATTCCGATTGGGAGTGTGCCTGTACGTTCTATATTTAGGCAAAAAAATACTACCCCTAACCGGGATAGTATTTTTCATGTTTTATGAAAGACGATACGCCTTCAAGACTTCATTTAATTCTTGATTCAATTCTGTCAGTTGCTCTGCAGATTCTGCAACGTTTGAAATCGCTCGAATTTGCTCTTCCACAGAAGATGTAATTTCTTCGACAGAAGCAGCTGTTTCTTCAGACACAGCTGAAGTGTTTTGTATGCCCGCTGTAATCTTTGTATTATGACGAACGATTTCTGCAATCTCTGCTGTTAATACTGTTAAAGCTTCCGTAGTTGCTGCGATGGAATCTGAAATCGAACTGAACTGTTTTTCTGTTTGTTGAACATTTGTATTTAATTCAACGGAAAAGTTCATAGATTCAGCCATAACCATAACTGTCTTTTCCGTTTCTTCGGAAATGCTAGTAATAACTTCTTGAACCTGGTGTGTAGCCTTTGTAGATTGCTCTGCTAGCTTACGAATTTCATCCGCAACTACTGAGAACCCTTTGCCGTGCTCCCCAGCTCTAGCTGCTTCAATACTTGCATTTAAAGCTAGTAGGTTTGTTTCATTTGCAATGCTTTCTATAGTCGATGTAATGCCTGCAATTTCGCTAGACTTATTGTAAAGGTTCGTGATTCCAACACTGATTTTATCAGATGCCTGTTGAGATTGGTCATTCGACTCACGAAGCTTACTCACAATCTCTTTACCCTCGGAAGATGCTTTTTCTGATACATTCGTAATTTCTTTAATTCTGTTCGTTTGTTCGTTCATCGTATCGATAGAATTGTTTAGCGTTTCAACGCTTTGATTAATATCTTCTAAATCAGATGCTTGTGCTTGTGTTCCTGAAGCAATCTCGGAAATCGCTCTTCCTACTTCTTCACTTGTTGCAGATGTTTCCTCGGATACTGCAGAAAGATCATTCGCAGAATCCAAGAGTTGCTTTCCAGTCCCTTGAAGTTTTACGATAACTTCTTTTAATTGATGAGACATCAAGTTAAAGGAATGCGCTAGCTGGCCAATTTCGTCTTTGGATTCTGGAAGTTGTGTAGAGCTAATTTCCCCATCTGCGATTTTATTCGCAGCTTCTGTTACTTGATTAAGCATTTTAAGCTTTCTTCTGATAACGAAGTAAAAAATAACAAGACTTAGGATGGTAATTCCAATAGTTATCCCAATAATGTACCATTTTACCGAATGTAAGGATTTAAAAAATTCAGATTGGTACACTGCAATTCCGACATTCCAATCCCACGGTTCAAAGTACGTCATATAAGACATTTTATCTTCTATTTTCCCTGTTTCTTCTCTTTCATCTTTATACGTTGTATAATGGTCCTCCAAATTATTGCTTTGAGCACCTTTGGTCATGTTTTCTCTATTTGTTGTGTCTTCCGGTACCTCTCCGATTGGATTAGAAGGGTGAACTTGTGTAGAATAATCCGTTCCATACGCAATAATATATCCATCTTCCTTATAAAGGAAAGAGGATTTTTTAAAGTCATATCCTTCAGAATTCTTTGGCCCACTTAGTAACTCTCTTGCTTTTTCTTGGGCTTCGTCTAACGATAAATCACCACTTTCAACCTGATCGTTTAAAGAGTGTAAAGTTGCGAGTGAACCACTTACTAAATGGCGAAGGTCTTCTTTTCCAGCATCCATTAAGGCTTGTTTCGAAATAAAATAACTAGTTGTTCCAACAGCCCCTCCAGTAATCACCGTAATCAAAAATGCTAATGCCATAAGTTGTACAAATATACTTTTTCTGTTCCATTTCCATTTTTTCATCTGCTTGTTCCCCTTAAAGCTTTTTCTTTTTATATCGTCATTTCTGCTCAGATTTGTATAGAGAATACACATTTTATGATAAAATGAGATATACGTTTTTTATAGAGAAAGATAGGGAATAAAGTCGATAACCTGTCCTAAGGGGTGTAAACATGCAAAGAAAAGGAAAGATGATGGAACGTCAAATGGAAAGTAAATTTTTAGAAGAAACAATGACTGTGAAATGGTATGTTCCAGAGATGTTTTCTCCTTTAAAATCTTATCAGCTCTGCATTATGCAAGACGGAGAGGATTACTTTCGCATCGGGAAAATTGCTACATGGAGTGATCAGCTTCACGAAGAAGGAGACATTGAAGATACCGTATTTGTTGGTATCCATTACAAGGATAAATTCGATCGGTTAGACAAATATCATCCAGATGGCGCTAAGCTGGAAGCATACATGAACTTTCTTGTAAAGGAAGTCGTTCCATTGTTAGATGAAGAAATATCGACCTTTCAAATTGGTGGTAGCCGAACGTTGATGGGAGATTCGATGGCCGGTACCTTTGCATTAATGACGGCCCTTCGTTATCCGAATACCTTTGGAAAAGTCATCATGCAATCCCCCTTTGTGAACAAAACCGTAATGGATGCTGTTGCAAATTCCAAAAACCTTGACCAGCTTTCCATCTATCATACAGTTGGAAATAAGGAAACAGAGGTCCAAACCACCAGGGATGGAGTTCTAGATTTTATTACACCGAATCGGGAGCTACAGGAACTGCTAGCATCTAAAGGAACGAGTTATGAATACGTTGAATTTGATGGTAATCATACTTGGAAATATTGGCAACAAGATATCAAACAAGCCTTAAAGACGATGTTTGGATATTAGTTGGAAATTTCTTGAACTGTAACCGTCATCTTTCGTTCAATTTTTTGGTATAATATTAGCAGTCATAACTATCGCAATAAATGAGAGAATGGAGGACAAAAATGATGAAATATGGAATCGCTATATTTCCTTCAAAAAAAATACAAGATGAAGCTAATTCATTCCGTAAAAGATATGATCCGCATTATGCGTTAATTCCACCACATGTGACATTGAAAGAACCATTTGAATTGGAAGAGGATCAAATCAATGACTTGATTCAGGAGCTTAAGGAGATTGCTAAACATACGTCCCCTTTTAAGCTAGAAATTAAGAAAGTAAGCTCTTTTTCACCGGTAACAAATACGATTTACTTAAAAGTGGAACCCGTACCTGAGCTGATGAAATTAAATGAACGTCTTCACAGTGGAAATGTGCTGCCACAGGAACAGACCTATTCCTTCGTTCCACATATTACAATTGCTCAAAAGCTTTCTCACGATGAATATTCAGATGTGTTCGGAAGCTTAAAAATGCAAGAGTTTAATTTTGAACAAACAGTCGATCGTTTTCAGCTCATGTACCAATTAGAAAATGGTGCATGGACGGTTCACGAAACATTTACATTTGGACAGGAGTAATCAGGATGGACGTTCGTATTGCAGCAACAGAACAAGAAAAAGCGGATGCTTATTCCGTTCGTAGACAAGTCTTCGTGGAAGAACAAAACGTCCCGCCAGAATTAGAAATCGATGATTTAGAAGACATAGCTATTCACTTTGTTGGCTATGAAAATCATATTCCGGTCGCAGCTAGTCGTCTGCGTTTAGTGGAGGATTACGGGAAATTGGAACGTATTTGTGTCTTGAAGGAGCACCGTGGAAAATCGTATGGAAAAGACATCATCTCAAGGATGGAAGCTTACATTCAGGATAAAGGTTTACAAAAATCAAAACTGAATGCTCAAACCCATGCCGAAGGTTTTTACAAATCACTAGGCTATAAAACGATCTCCGATACGTTTATGGATGCAGGAATTCCGCATGTGACGATGATTAAGTCGTTATAAAGCCTTTCTTTTTGAAAGGCTTTTTCTTTGCTATCTCTTGCATTTTTTGCTGAAAACCGGACAAACTACCAAAAGGTAGAACAAACTCTCATAAAAAGGGGTGCATTCCTATTACTCCAGGTTCCATCATGATCGAGACATTGTTCGGTTTTGTATCGCTACTATTTATCACAAAACTACTTGGAAAGACACAGATTACTCAGCTAACAGCTTTTGATTTTATTTCTGCAATGATATTCGGAGAATTGGTTGGGAATGTTCTGTTTGATGATAAAGCAGGGTTAAAAGAAATGGCTCTTGCTATTTTTTTATGGGGCGGCCTTTTATATGTGATTGAATGGTCTACTCAAAGGTTTAAGCGGACAAGAGAACTGTTTGAAGGGAAACCAACTCTAATTATCCATCAAGGTAAAGTAAGTAGAAAATCCATGAAAAAGAGTAAGTTAGATATAAATCAACTGATGCACTTGTTACGTTCTAAGGGGGCTTTCTCCATTCAAGAAGTGGAATATGCCGTCTTAGAAACGGATGGATCTATTTCGATATTAAAATCATCCAATGACCAATCCCCAACACGAAAAGATTTGAAGCTTCCTGAGCAAGATGTTCATATTCCTATATTAATGATTGTAGACGGGGAAGTCCTCTGGGATAATGTGAGGGAGTCTGGATTTGACCAAAATTGGTTAGATAAACAATTAAAAGAAAAAAAATTCAACTCCGTAAAAGAGGTATTTATTGCAGAATTTAAAACAGGAGAAGGCCTGTATGTGCAACCATACTAAGCCTTCTCTTTTGTTTGAAACACCCACATATTGTTTTCGATTCGATGGCTAATTTTTTCTTGTTTTATAAGTGCTGTTATATAGCCTGTTACTGCAGTACGGAAAAGTAACCATTGAGACAAATGCTTAGGCTGGACTCCAAACTGATTACACATTCTACTTACGATTTGTTCATGCGAAATGCCAGTCTCTTCGTTTATTATTTCGTCTTCTAACCATCTTAGGAGCTTTTCGTGGTATTGGATGTTAGCTTGCACGGTTCGGTGAAATTCTTTTTCGAAATCACCATGGCCAGGAATTCCACCTATGCAGTCTAATTCCTTCAGTTTTTGAAGGCTTTCTAGCAATTGATAGGCATCTGTTAGAAACGGAATTTTGTGCTTATGTAGTTGCTCTTCACTGAAGTAGCTATCTCCTGCATATAGCACTTCATCTACTTTGATTCCTAATTGTCCATAGCTATGGCCTGGAAGGAAGTACGTTTCAACATAGAAATTCCCAATCGAATACTTACCTTCTGTTACGATTTGATTTATTCTAGCTGATGTTCCTTCTAAAAACTTATTGCGTAATTCTGGTAAGGGATCATTACCTGAGAACAAATAAATCGGTTCTAGAACTGGATTACGTATGATGGCTTCTTCCAATTCAGGAGCAATAGTGTAAACCTCATAATGTTGTTGAAGATAAGCAGCACCACCGAAGTGATCCGTATGTGCGTGTGTAAGGAATAGATGAGTGATAGGGAGCTGCTTTTCTTCTAACTGACGAATTACCTTTTTCATTGTTGACTTATCAATTCCTGCATCGATTAAGAGTCCCTCAGAACCTTGTTGTACGTATCCAATGTTAACTGGACCATGGAAACAATAACAGGTATTGTGCAGTTGCTGAAAGTCCATATGCTCACCTCTCGATTGATTTTGGACTATTATAGCATAATAAAAAGGCCAAGGTATTCACCCCAGCCTTTTTAAACCGTTCTCTTATATCTTTTCGTTTATATGTTGTCCCACACCGGTAAGCTCTGCATATAATTGCTCCATAGGTACATGGTAATATATTCGTCTTCTACCTTCTCGATATGCAGCCATCTCTTCCGGCTCTTCTCGAAGCTCATCTAATTGCTCTTCAAAGGGACGATTTCGATCAAGTTTTGATTTATATACTTTCCCAATATGAAAAGGATCGGTACCTTTCGTGGTTGTTCTCGTATGATAATCACTATATTGATAGTTTGGAATCGGAAGAATATAACCCATGATGGAAACCTCCCTACTAATGATTTATTTATATATACCCGTTTTAGTCAAAAAGTATGCCTGTTATGAAATATGATTCGGAAAAAAGAAACCGCATATGACCGTCAAACAAAAAAGCTCTTTTCGGGTGGTGACATTTTCGGGTGGTGACAGGCACGACCCGGTTTTTGTTAGGTTATGTCGAATAAGGAAGGGGGTAGCTTCTAGCTACCCCCTTTTTGTATATCATTCGTCTTTGCTGCTGCTTTCGATTTCGGATTCATCCTCGATTCCCTCAACTTCTTCGTCTCTTCTAAAACGTGGATGTTGGGGTGGGAATGGACGTACTGGACGTGGACGAGGACGTGGTGGTTCGATACGAACATTTTCTGCTTGGATGACAAGATCTTTCACATGTATAACCTTTTTACGTTCAGACATGAATTGGTTCACTCCTTTTCCTATTGCTTAATCGCTATTATTCTATGTAGTTGCCCTATAAAAGTAAGGGACATTCGCCTGTTTTCTCTTCTTTTTCTAGACGAACGAATCTTTCTTTCTGATTTAGATGTTTGCCCACACACCAAAGCCATATCTACATACTCTATTAAAGACTAAGAAGTCAAAAACATTTGAAAGGGGAAATGTTCATTATGTCTTGCGGAAAAGAATTCAACACAGGGAACTGTGTGTGCGACATTCTAAAAGAAATTGCAGATGCACAATCCGATATTATCGAAAATGGTTGCGTAAACTGTGAACAATCCATCGCTGATCTACTTGGTGACAACACACTACCAGCTGCAAACGAATTAGATACTGTTCCTGTTCTTCTTTATACAAAAGAAGGTAAACCATTTAAAGGTTTCGGAGCTTGTTACGATGCAATTAGCGACATCGAAGGTAGCTTCTACTTCCGTGTTAAAGATGTAGACGATGATTGCTGTGCAACTTTAGAGTTGTTACGCGACCCTAACGATCCAGATGACAATCCAGAAACTCCAGTTAGTCAATTTACTGGTAACTTAGAAACAACTGGAATCTGTATCACTGTTGATGCACACTGCTTCTGCCACATCACTTGCCTACCAGCAATCGACGCACTTTAATAGTTATCATTTAAAAAGGTCTGAACAAATGTTCAGACCTTTTTCTCATGCTTAAAATCCGATCAATTGTACGTCTAATATCTCGTCTAAATTTAATTGAACCCGAAATGGTCTCTTCGTAACTCTCATATACACGATGTTATCCTTGTAATCTGTAATGATCCCTCTATATTTAGTTTCCTCAGTGATTACTTGGCATTTCATTCGCGGGACATTGGAGGGTACGTTCATAAAGTATTCAATTCTTTCCTCCATGGATAACTCTTTGAAGCGTCTACGTCGAGAGCTGTTTGTATTCTCATCTGCCTCATCAGAGGATGAAGAAGACGAATCTGCTATTTCGTCTACAGAAGTGTCTTCTTCTACTGGAATATCTGTTAGTTGCTTGATACGCTTCTTCGTTTTCGCCTTTTCATCTTTTACTGGCTTCTCAGGCACTGACTTTTCGGCGGAAGCTTTTCTCTTCTTTGTTGTGCGATAGTTCACCTGCATCTTAGCAGAAGGCTTGCCTAATTCCGGCTGCTGGATATAGAGCATAGGCTTGCGCGAGAATCTTTTATTCATGGACTGGTCATCTCCCCTTTACTCTTACTCTTCACCTCAGTATATGTAACACGTTAGGAGATGTGCCTACAGCAAAAAGAAAAATCGGGAGGTGACAGGCACCACCCGGTTTTTGTCGAATAATAAAAAACGGGCTTGGACGTAACCAAGCTCGTTCTCTCATCTTCTTATAGACCCAAAATATTAAAGCCAGAATCCACGTGAAGGATTTCTCCTGTTACCCCACGGGATAAGTCACTTAATAAGTAATATGCTGTATCTCCCACTTCTTCTTGGGACACGGTACGACGAAGTGGTGCCTTTTCTTCAATCTGTTTTAATACAGAGTTAAAGTCCCCAACCCCTTTCGCAGCAAGTGTACGAATCGGACCTGCAGAAATAGCGTTAACCCGAATGTTATGTTTCCCAAGATCGTTCGCTAAATATCTTACACTTGCATCTAGACTTGCTTTTGCAACACCCATTACATTGTAATTTTGAACGACTCTTTCACCACCAAGGTAAGTAAGGGTTACAATTCCTCCCCCTTCCGTCATAAGTGGTTGCGCCGCCCTTGAAACGGCGATTAATGAATACGCACTGATGTTTTGAGAAAGCAAGAATCCATCTCTACTCGTATCAACAAATTCTCCTTTTAAGTCTTCTTTATCTGCAAATGCAATACAGTGCGCTAAGCCATGAATGACACCAACATCATTTTGAATGTCACCAAATGTCTTCTGAATTGCCTCATCGTTAGTAACGTCGCATTCATAAAACAATGCATCCTGTCCTTCTAACGTAGCGACTAAATCTTTTACTGGCTTTTCAAACCGTTCCGATGCATAGGTAAAGATTAATCGTGCACCAGCTTCATGAAGAGAACGTGCAATTCCCCAAGCAATACTCCGTTTGTTCGCAACACCCATTACGACGTATGTACGACCTTCTAATGAAAAATTCATCTTACTGCCTCCTTGAGGGGTATGATTATAAATAACGTGATTTTATACCTTGTTATTAGTACCTACTACTATTTTATCTGATTCTATCCAAAAACTCAATGAATCAGGAAATTCCGAGCCTTTTGACCTAGTATTCCCAAAATAAAAAGGCCCTCTCAAAAGGAACCTTCTCAATTCTCACTGTTTTAATAATAAGTCCATAAACATAGTCGCTAAACCAAAATAAACGAGAATGGAAATAATATCGTTAATCGTTGTAATAAATGGTCCTGACGCTACCGCTGGATCAATTTTAAATCGATGCATTACTAATGGAATCATCGAACCAGCAATGGTCGCAATTATTAAGGTCATCATGATGGACAGTCCAACGAGCATGCCGAGAAATAAATTCCCTTGCCACACGTAAACGACACCAGTCACAACGATTCCACAGCTTAATCCTGTAATTAAGCCAGTTAGTCCTTCTCGAATAATTATTTTTGTTTTTCCTAGCTTTTCAATCTCTCCAGTTGCAATACCTCGTACAGCAACCGCTAGAGATTGAGTACCTGTATTTCCAGCCATCCCTGCAATCAAAGGAATGAAAATAGCTAAGATAGGGACAACATCCAGTGCTTTTTCAAAGCGACCGATTAAACTTGCAGTGAACATCCCTAAAAATAATAAAATAATAAGCCAAGGAAGCCGCTTACTTGCCGCAGCAAGTGCACTCTGATCCGAACGCTCCGTTTCCGATACCCCGGCGAGCTTGGAGTAATCATCATTTGCCTCTTCCTCCATTACATCCATGACGTCATCGACGGTAATAATCCCTAATAAGTGATTTTGAAAATCAACAACTGGTAATGCTAGGAAGTCATAGTCTCTCATCATGTGTGCCACTTCTTCTTGGTCCTGTCCAACCGATACAGAAACAACACGGTCACTCATGACATCCGATACGAGCCAATCCCCTTCAGCAATAATCAAATCTCTTAATGAAATTACCCCAACCAATCGCTTTTGATCGTCTACAACGTACGTATAGTAAATCGTCTCTGCTTCTGGTGCTTCTTGACGAAGATGACGCATCGCTTCTTTTACCGTTTGTCCAGCGTGAATCACGACATATTCATTCGTCATGAGACTTCCCGCTGTTTTTTCTTCATAATGAAGTAGCTCTTTTATTTCTTGTGCCGCTTCCTTATCCATGATCGTTAAAAAGCTAGCCACTTTATCTTTATCTAGCTCGTTTAAAATATCTACAGAGTCATCCGTGGACATTTCAGCTAACACATTAGAAGCATAGCGAGGATCCATTTCTGTAAAAAATTCTTCTACATCCTCATAATCAATATTCTCCATGACATCTGCCATTTCTTCTGGTGACAAATAGCTATATATAAGCATTCGAACATCTTCTGATTGCTCTTCAAAGATTTTCGCTTGATCATAAGGATGTAGCTCTAGAAACTCGGCACGAAACTCCCCGATTTGTTTATTAAATAACGCTTCTTGAATCTTTTTCCATTGCTGTTCACGCTCTTGTGCATCTAAGTGCTCCATTTCTATTCCCTCCTTGCCTGTGAACATTATCCACTATTTTATAGAAAGAAGAAACTTTTTTCCTCGTTCATTCGTCGATATAAATGGAAGCAGGACCTATTCGACAAAGTCATTATCTTTTTCAAACGATGCAGTGAAAAAACTTTACTAATGATGTAAACTGATAGTATATATTGTCATAAAAAGCTATACTAATAATTTTAAAGGAAAAGTTAACGTAGAGATACATTTTTATTTTTATCTTTATTAAATGAACGAACAGTTCCATACACTTATACAAATAATTGACTGAATTTCTTAGTTAGAAAGGAATCAAAATGAGTTCAAGAAATTCGAATACACCTAATATAGATTATTCCTTAATTTTAATTTTAATATTGCTCGGCATTGTGAGCTGTTTTACCATTTACTCGTTACAGCCTACTCTGGATCAAAACTACTTTCTAAAACAAGTTGTCTGGTACATTGTCGGATCGATGGCTATCGCAGTCGTTATGCTCGTTGATTATGACCGACTTAGACAAATCACCTGGTTTTTATATGGGCTCGGGATGATATTACTACTCATGCTTGCTTTCAATTTTCCAGGACCGCCGCTTATCAAAACGGTTAATGGGGCTACGAGCTGGATGAATATACCTGTATTTGGAACGATGCAGCCAGCCGAGTTCATGAAGGTTTTTCTCGTGATTACGATTGCCCATTTGATTATGGGACATCATGAAAATACGAAATATAAATCCATTAAAAGCGATATATGGTTGCTTGGAAAAATATTACTCGTATCCCTACCACCTATGGGCTTAGTGGCAATCCAACCCGATTTAGGAGGGTTTCTTGTCCTTTCTGCCATCGTGGGCTGTATGATTTTAGTATCAGGAGTTCGTTGGAGAATCCTTTTTACGATTCTCGCTTCCGTTGCTGTCATAGCGGGAATCGTAGTAGCATTGTTCTTCTATTTCCCTAAAGAAATGGATGCTTTTATGGACAAAAGTGGCTTTGACCACGTAGAATCTCGATTCAATGGCTGGCTAGACCCTGAGAGATATAGTAAATCAGGAGGATATCATCTAATCCAAGCTATGATGGCGATAGGATCTGGACAGCTTACTGGTAAAGGATTTAGAGAATTTGAAGTGACGGAAATTCCAGAGCAGCACACGGATATGATTTTTACCGCGATTTCAGAGCAATTCGGTTTTCTCGGTTCTAGTATCCTTGTCACCCTTTTCTTTTTACTCATTTACCGTCTAATTCACATTGCACTGCAAAGTAATGACCCGTTTGGAAGTTATTTGATTACTGGATTCATTGGAATGTTCACATTCCAAATTTTCCAGAATATCGGGATGTCCATCCAGCTTCTTCCGATCACAGGCTTACCGCTTCCTTTTATAAGCTATGGAGGAAGTTCTACGTTAACCTATCTTTTAGCAATTGGTATCGTGTTGAATATACATTCGCGAACCAAACAATATATGTTTGATTAAACAGCAGGTGGAAAAGCTAAATACTAAGCTTTTTCACCTGTTTTGTTATACTCAATGTGGATGGAGGGATTTCTAATGAAAGTAGATATCATCGGAGATATTCATGGATGCATAGACGAATTAGTTGAGCTCTTTCAGGAATTAGGGTATCAGTGGGAACAAAGTTTTCCTGTTCACCCTGATGGGCGTTTACCAATTTTTTTAGGTGACTTAACCGATCGTGGGCCAAATTCTATTGGCGTCATTGATTTAGTTTATCAAATGGTAGTAAACGATAAAGCAAAATACGTTCCGGGAAATCATTGCAATAAGCTTTACCGCTTCTTTTTAGGTAATAAAGTAAAAGAGCAGCATGGATTAGAAACTACCACAGCAGAATATCGCCAGTTAGATTCCAAAAGGCAGAAAGAAATTCAACACCATTTCATGACGTTATATGAAAAAGCACCGTTGTACCTAGAGCTTCCAGAGGTGAATGCTGTTGTAGCCCATGCTGGGATTCGGGAAGATTTGATTGGACAATCTGGCAAAAAAGTTCAAACCTTCGTCCTTTATGGAGATATAACTGGAGAAACACATAATGATGGCAGACCCGTACGCAGGGACTGGGCCCAACATTATACCGGAAATCGTTGGATTGTGTATGGCCATACACCAGTACGGACACCAAGAAAAGTAAATAAAACGATTAATATTGATACAGGCTGCGTATTTGGTAATGAGTTGACCGCTTTTCGACTACCTGAAGAATCGCTTGTGTCCGTGCCATCCAAACAGCCTTTTGTTGAAGAGAAATTCAACTACCATACTGACTAAAAAAACGAGCTAAGCAGCTCGTTTTTTTATCTTAAAATCTGTTGCATATCTTCCGGCATATCACATGTTAAGGTAATCCGTTCACCTGTAAACGGCTGATTAAACGACAATGATTTACAATGTAGAGCTTGTCTTTGAATCTTGGTGTGAATTCCACCATACAGAGTATCACCTAGTAAAGGATGGCCTATATGAGAGAAATGAACTCTGATTTGATGGGTTCTTCCAGTTTCTAATCGTACGGATACGAGTGTTTCCTCTTTCATTTCCCGCTCGACCACGTAATGCGTAATCGCCTGCTGACCATCCTCTAAAACCGCCCGCTGAATAATCGATTCTGCTTTACGACCGATGGGTAAGTCAATAGTAGATTTCTTTTCGTGGAGATGACCTTCTACAATTGCATAATAGCTTCGATTAACCAATCCTATTTTTTGGTCTCTAGATAAAATAGAATGGCTTAACCGATGCTTCGCAACTAACAGAAGGCCACTCGTATCCTTATCCAGCCTTGTTACGATATGAACCGTATAATGTAGGTTCTTCTCATCATAGTATCCTAATAAACGATTAGCAATCGTACCAGTCGTATGATTTAGAGAAGGAATCGTAGCAATTCCTGCTGGCTTATGAATAACTAGAACATCATCATCCTCATACATAATCTCAATTGGTAACCGCTCCGCTACCATGGATGGCCCTCTTGCTTCTGGTGGAAATAAAACTTGGATGACTTCCCCTTCTGTTAGCTTATACCGAACATCTCTAGGCACGCCATCTACCAGAATTGTACCACCTTGAAATTTTAAAACCTTAATAATTCGGCGAGATAATCCGCATACTTGATGTAAAAATTCTCGAACAAGCATGGAATCATGCTCTTTTTCAATGGACCACTTCACCTATAAACTCCTTTCTAGGAATCATCCGAAACGAAGGAATCCCTAACCCGCTTCCAAAAAGGAAAAGGACGGAATCTTGCAAAGCGAATTTTTTCTTTTGCTACCTTACATTCAATAACTTCTACGTTACTATAGTTTTTTGTTATATGATCAATTGTAATTAGGAAACTTTTGTCATTTATAGGATGCAATTCACACGTGTGGTGATCCGGAAGAATCAACGGTGAACCAATGGTTCGGAATACTCGGTTGTTAATGGATGCCATCTCTGTGATCTGTATCGATGGTAGAGACGGATGAATAATCCCTCCACCGAGCGCTTTGTTATATGCCGTACTCCCAGAAGGGGTAGAAATACATAATCCATCTCCACGAAATCGTTCAAAGTGCTCTCCTTTAATCGTCACATCTAGTACGACAGAACCCTCCGCTGTTTTAACGGAACACTCATTCAATGCAAGGAAATGATGTACTTCATCTCCTGTTTTGGGACGAATCATGACATCTAACAATGGGTACTCCACCACTTCATACGGCGTTTTTGCAATCTCAATAATTAGCTTTTCTACTTCTTCTGGTACCCAATCCGCATAAAAGCCTAAATGTCCCGTATGCAGACCCAAAAATGCAGTTTCTTCTAACCGGAATTGATACCGGTGAAACGCCTCTAAAAATGTTCCGTCTCCCCCAACAGATAGAACAAGATCTGGCTCTTCCTCATCGTAGAGCAAATCAAACTCAATTAGGTGTTGTCTCACCTTTTCCTTAATTTCCTCAGATTTTTGATCTCCTTTAGAAATTATCGCAAACTTCACTTCCATAGCCCTCCCCAACTAATGCTTCCGTTTATACTCATAAAATATACGCTGTGCCTCTTGTACTTCCTCTTTTATATTCGACATTTCTTCATCTAATTTAAAGGCAGCTTCTGCAGCGCGTTTTAATCTTGATTTTATTTTGCCAGGAATTTGTCCATCATATTTATAATTAAGAGAATGCTCATTCGTGGCCCAGAAATTCATGGCTAACGTTCTTATTTGTATTTCGGTAACGATTCGCTTTTCACCATGTATCGTCTCTACAGGATACTTAATAATCATATGGTAGGACCGGTAACCACTTTCCTTTTTTTCTACTATGTAATCCTTCTCTTCAATAATAAAAAAATCTTTTCTAGATCGCAGCAAGTTCACAATGGTATAGATATCATCTACAAATTGACAGACGACCCGAACACCTGCGATATCTTGAATATCATCCTCGAATCTATGTTCCGGTATTCCTTTTCTATGGGCTTTTTCCAAAATGCTCGGTATCGGCTTTACTCTCCCTGTAATAAATTCTATAGGAGAATGTCTAGATTCATACTCAAACTGAGCTCTCATGCCTTTCAGCTTTACCTTTAATTCTTCTACAACTTGGGCATAAGGAGCTAGAAACGCTTCCCAGTTCATTCGTTTCCACCACCTATATTATTCAAATAATCCTATTTCTTCACATTGATTGTATCATAAATCAAGCCAATCTTTGTGAGATGTCCCTTCCCTTTCTCATCCTATGTTAGCTTATTCCATGAAATAATCTTTCATTTAGCATATACTAATACCATAAAATCTTGATGGAAAGTAAGTGCATATAGAAAAAGAGGTGTTTCCTTGGCTCGAGAAATAGAAATTGAATTCAAAAACCTATTAACAAAAGTGGAATATGATAAGCTCACTACTTACCTTCCACTTCAATCATCAACTCATTTCCGCCAGATTAATCATTATTTTGAAACGAGTGATTTTTCATTAAAAAATAAGGGAGCTGCCCTACGAATTCGGGAGAAAGAAAGCGGATATGTCTTAACGTTAAAACAACCACATCCAGACGGACTCCTAGAAACGCATGATAAACTTTCAGAGGAAGAGGCTATGCGTTGGCTGAACAACCAACCGTTTGAAACGGAATTTGTTGGGAAACAGCTTAAAGAATGCAATATATCGATAGAAAAACTTCGCTATGGCGGTGCACTTATTACAGACCGAACAGAATTGGTCTACCATAATACACTAGTCGTACTTGACCACAGTAGCTACAACGGGAAAGAAGATTATGAACTAGAGCTTGAGGCAACGAATTGGGAATTAGGAAATCAAGTATTTCAAGAGATATTGGAAGCTTGTTCCATTGCGAAAAGAGCTCCGATTAGCAAGATTCAACGGTTCTATGATACGTTATAAAACAGATAAGTTGCTCATTTCAGATAGACGCTGTTACAATTAATTACAAATAAAGCTAATAAATACGGTTAACATTTCACAACCCTAAAAGGGGATTATTATTATGAAACAATATGGTACTTTATTTGAAGCCATTGGTGGCTTTGAAAAAGTCAGTCAATTAGTTAAAAACTTTTATAAAAAAGTAGAGGTACATCCTGATCTTACACCTATTTTCCCAGATGACCTAACGGAAACAGCTCGAAAACAGGAACTGTTTCTTACACAGTTTTTAGGTGGCCCACCGTTATATACAGAAGAGCATGGTCACCCTATGCTTAGAAGAAGACACTTACCTTTCGAAATAACACCAACGAGAAGAGCTGCATGGTTATCCTGTATGAATGAAGCACTAGAAGAAGCTGACATTGCTGAACCCTATCGGACTGCAATTTTCGAAAGACTATCGATGACCGCACAGCATATGGAAAACACACCAGAACACGAGAAAGGAGAATCGATGTGAGTCATAATCCTTTTGGGGCTTCTGATCCTCATGTTGTTCAATCGACGCCGCAGAATGGATTTGTCGATTTACTCAAGAAGCCTGTTGAAATCTATGTCTTTATAGATCCTCTATGTCCGGAATGCTGGTCACTAGAGCCTTCCTTAAAAAAGCTATCTATAGAATATGGAAGATACTTTACGATTCGTCCGATATTGAGTGGGCAATTAACTACTTTGAATAAGGATAAGTTTGATAAACCGAAAAAGCTTCGAGAAATTTGGGAAAAGACAGCAAGTCGAACGGGAATGAGCTGCGATGGAGACTTGTGGTTAGAAAATCCAATCTCATTTCCTTGGATTGCTTCCATTGCGATAAAAGCGGCTGAACTACAAGGACTTCGAGCAGGTAGAAGGTTCTTAAGAAAGGTTCAAGAAAGCTTGTTCCTGGATAAAAAAGATATTTCTAAAGAAGATGTACTTACAGACATCGCACAACAGGTTCGATTAGACGTAGAAGAGTTTACTCGTGATCTTTACTCCACTTCTTCTCAGAAAGCTTTACAGTGTGACTTAAAGCTAACAAAGGAAATGGACGTAGAGTACATTCCAACGCTTGTATTCTTCAATGAAAACCAAGAAGAAGAAGGGTTAAAGATTTCTGGTCTATATCCTTATGAAGTGTATGTAAAGGTATTAAAGCAGATGCTAGAGAAGGATCCTAGTCCTGCAGCAAAACCAGAAATAGAAGATTTTGTTTCCTTTTATGATTTTGTTGGAAGCAATGAAATTTCTGTTGTGTTTGATTGGTCGGATGAAAAAACAGCTAAGGAAATGAAAAAACTAAAACTTAAGCAAGTTGTTGAAGAAGTACCCGTTAAATATGGAACGTTCTGGAGATATATTGGAGAGAAATGATCCGAATGAGGGCTTGGTGCCCTTAATTCGGTTTTTTTATGAGCAAAAAAAGAAGGATATGCGGTATCGCTATCCTTCAAATTTCCTATCTATTTTCAAGATAAGGGGGGATGGGAGAAAGTTTCAGGTCAAACAAAGGGGTTTTGTTTGTTAAACATCTCACAAGTTAAATATATCAACCCTTTTTATAGAAGACAAGAGATATGTTCATTATTTCACAAAAATGTCACACTTCTATTTTCAAATACCTTTTCATATCCTGTAATGAAAACTATCGTTCCATAAGGAGGTGGAATTGTGACCAAATACTACCCATTATTTTTTCTCATATTGACCTGTTTTGCATTCTTCTTAAATATATTAGGATTTATGAACATGATTCCTTCCTTGATCACACTTCCTATTTTGTTTATTACGATTTACTTAACGATTTTTTCATTTACAAATAGGAGAAGATTTAAAGGACTATAGGATGCTTCCCTGCTAATCCAAAAAGCAGCTTACCATGATGAGTAAGCTGCCTTTTTTATTAATGCATTTTCTCTAATAATGCTTCCATTTCATTTAATTTTTCTTCAAATACATCCAGTGCGGAAAGTATCGGATTTTTAGATGTCATATCTACTCCAGCTTTTTTCAATACCTCGATCGGATAATCACTATTCCCTGCACTTAGGAAAGCTAAATAGCGATCGACAGCTGGCTGTTTTTCTTTTAATATTTGGGAAGCAAGAGACGTAGCTGCTGCATATCCAGTAGCATATTGGTACACGTAATAGTTGTAATAAAAATGTGGAATACGAGCCCACTCTACGCCAATCTCCTCGTCTACAACTATTTCATCACCGAAATACGTCTTGTTAAGGTTGTAGTAAACTTCTGTTAGCTTCTCAGCAGTTAATGCTTCCCCATCTTGAGCCATAACATGAATAGTATGTTCGAATTCTGCAAACATCGTTTGTCTAAATACTGTTCCACGAAATCCTTCAAGGAAATGGTTTAAAAGAAACAGCTTTTCTTTTTCATCGGAAGTCTGCTCAATCATATACTCATTAAGAAGCGCTTCATTACATGTAGATGCAACCTCTGCAACGAAAATAGAATAGTTACCATAACGGAATGGTTGGTTTTTTCTCGTGTAATAACTATGCAACGAATGCCCAAGTTCATGAGCTAATGTAAACATGTCATGTAGGGAGTTTTGCCAGTTAAGCAAAATATATGGATTTGTACTATAGGAACCTGAAGAATATGCACCGCTTCGTTTTCCTTTGTTTTCCTCCACATCAATCCATCTGTTGTTATAGCCTTCCTTTAAGATACTTGCGTATTCTTCTCCTAGAGGTGCCAAACCTTCCAGCACTTTTTGCTGTGCTTCCTCATATGGAATCTTCATATCGACGTCTTTAACTAGTGGTGTGTAAAGATCATACATGTGCAACTCATCTAATTCCAGCACTTTCTTTCTTAACGCAACATACCGATGTAAGAGATCTAATCTCTCATGAACCGCTTCAATTAGATTGTCATACACCTTTTCTGGGATGTTATTCCCATCAAGCGCAGATTGGCGAGCAGAATCATAGTTTCTCACTTTTGCAAAGAAATTGTGTTTTTTCACTGCTCCAGAAAGCGTAGACGAAAATGTATTTTTAAAGTTACCGAATGTATCATACATTGCTTTAAACGCATCTTCTCGAACACGACGGTCATCAGACTCCAAGAAGCCTAGGTAACGTCCATGTGTAAGATTTACTTCTTCTCCATTTTCATCTTTTATCGCTGGGAACGTAAGATCAGCATTGTTTAACATTCCAAATGTTTGGGAAGAATTATCCACGACCTCAGAAACTTCTGCTAACAAAGCTTCTTCCTTTTCACTAAGGAAATGAGGGCGTTGCCTATTCACTTCGTTTAACGTATGTTCATAACGCTTTAACCCCTCATGCTCTTGCAAGAAATTCGTTAGTTTTTCCTCTTCAATTGTCAAAATCTCCGGAATAATATAGCTCATTGCACTAGAGATTTGAGTCACAAGATTCTCCGCTTTTGCATTTAAAGCTTGATAAAACGAATTAGTCGTATCTTGATCATATCTCATATGTGCATATGTATAGAGCTTTCCTACTCGTTCTGAAACTTTATCTTGTAAAGTAAATAATTCATATAATGTTTCTGCAGATTCGTGTAGGTTTCCTTGAAATTCTGCGAACTTAGGAATATCAGATTTTACAGACTCTAATTCCTTCTCCCAATCAGCATCTGAGGCAAAAATATCCTCTAATCTCCAGGTCTTTTCAACTGCAACATCTTCACGCTTTTGTAATTCCTTTACAGATTGTGCCAATGAATGGTCCTCCTTCTTTTCCCATTGTTCTTATGTATTATCTTTATGCTGTTTCCCCTTATTATATCGTAAAAACATCGAATCATGCGAAAGTTACCATTTTGAACTCACTTTAAGCTTGTTCCAACAAGAACGATCCTGCGATATAGCTTCATCTATCGTTGTCGGAAGTGAGATTGGAAACTTGCAGATATAAGTTGAATTATACTTTAAAAGAATCCCTAACTCGACGAGTCGATCCAAATATTCTTGAATCGGATCTGACATACTTCTTATAAGTGGTGTAGAGGATAACGGAACAATTTTAGAAGCAAGCAATTGATGACAGTCTTTAAGACGGAATGAGATGCCAGTACGCTGCATAAGCTGAAAAACTATCATACTTTGCCACATCCATCCTGGACACTTCATTCGAAATTGATATCTTACGGGAAGGAAGCAAATAGAAGGTAATAAAGGAGGATATAAATGATGTTGATAGAGCCATTGTCTCCATTGCCTTTCGTCGTTACCTATATGGGTTGGAGGCGGTTTTTTGCGAAAGGCTTGCACATTCTTTAGCCAATTTATCTCGGTGTACGGAGCCGGATGAGGGGTAAGTAGCTTTGTGAACGTCACGTCTTTCAAACTTATAAATTGTAAAAAGTCTGAGGAGTAGGCCGTAGTGATGTGATAAGTTGCAAATTGTTTCTGGATGGGACAAAAATAGTATAAGGTTGGGGAATGCTTAGAAGACCACTGATGTAAAAATATTTTTTCAATATGTAGTTTTTGGGCAGCTAATCGTTTCATTCGATTCCCACCCAAAATCCAAATTGGTGTTATGGAGTTTTTTAAGAAACCCAAAGTTCTCCTTCTAACCTCTTGTTCTGAAATAGAAGCACATTGATACTCTATTGCGATTTGTTTATTTCCTATTTGTAGCAAAATATCAGCACGCTGCTTTGCGACAGGAATAAACACCTCTACTTCTGCCTTTATATGTTGATTTAAAAACCACTGATACAATGTCCACTTTCCAGTCTCATGATAAGAGCCTTCGCCTTGATTTGTACAAATGCTTTGATGCTTATGGGCAAAATGGGCCGTTACATATCCACCAGCTTTTAAAATCACTTCTTCTTGACATATTGGACAGTAAAATTTTTTCTTTCGGAACGGACGAATTTCTTCTAAGCTGCAGCCCGCAAACGATACGAGCTTCATCTGTTCATTGTTGGCAAGAAGCATCCAATCACCTCCTGCTTAAAGGTTCTCTATGATTGAAAAGGATTCCTTTGTACGAATAAAAAACGACTTTTTCATATTTTTAAAAAAGAGAAATAAAAAAATAGGCACTCTTTCGAATGCCTATTTACTCATAGGAAATATAGACTGAATGTTAGCTAAAGCCTGTTCTTCAAAGATTATTTTTCCGTACTCTTCTAGAAGATGAACTGTCGCATTCGTTTCATCTCCAAACTCAAGCAATTGACTGATGATATCTTCCTGTTCTTCCTCTGATAATTTTTCATCATCAAATTGAAGAAACAACATATACTTCTTGTCGTAATGGAATAATTTGTTTACCACGTCATGCAATGGCTGGTAATGACTTAATTGAATGACATCCTCGAAATCTTTAAACGCAAGGATGAAAGTCAGTGCTTCATCCTCATAATCCGAATAGTCCTCTTCATCACTGCCGAACTTTTCCTCTAGTAAAGATTCAATTTTCTCATCTACTGGGATATCGAATGGTTTCCCACTTTCATTTGGTAGCTCAATGTTCGTACCATCTTTAGAAAGTTGTGCTTTTGTGACTACAATCTCTAATCCTTTATCTAGAGCTTGAACTTGAATCCATAATGGACCATCTATATTAAAGTCTTCTTCTTTATAGTTTACTTCATCCATAACCTGCCAAAAAAGCTGCTCACTTTTTTCGCGGTTATACCAGATTTCTTCACGATCAAATCCTCGATCTTCTATATCTATATAGGATATATAAAATTTAACCGTGTTCTCGTTAATTCTTTCTATTTCCATTCCTCATCGCTCCCTTCAAAAAGAATTGGATGGAAGGGATATCTTCACCTTCTACGTACCATAAACTCGTGGATATCATTCAACCTATACTTTTATATATTTTATTTTATGATAAAAGGTTGCATGTTGAAAATAGATATGCCTATAAATCATATAAAAAGGTGTGTGTCCCATATGCTTCGACCATTTAATGAGTGGTTCGGAACTCATATTGTACCTGAAATAGACAGGTTTGTCACCTCTATCGCGAGAATGAAAAACGCAGGCTTTCCTCAGAAAGACCTGCGTAAAATCATTAGTTAACCATTCTTTGTGCTTCACGAAGTTGGAAAGTACGAACAGTTCTTGGTAAAAATCTTCTAATTTCATCTTCGTTGTAACCGACTTGAAGGCGCTTCTCATCAATGATGATTGGGCGACGTAATAGTCCTGGATTCTCTTGAATTAAATTGAACAGGTCCTTCAATGGAAGCTGGTCAAAATTCACATCTAAGCTTTGGAAAACTTTAGAACGTGTAGAGATAATTTCATCCGTCCCATCTTCCGTCATTCTCAATATTTCTTTTATTTCATCAAGTGTAAGAGACTCTGAAAAGATATTTCTCTCACGGAACGGAATGTCGTGCTCTTCTAACCAAGCTTTTGCTTTTCGGCAAGATGTACAACTCGGTGAGGTATAAAGTGTTACCATGAAACTTCACTCCTCAATATGCTAAAGATTTTTTATATGTCTAACTTTGAAGAATATATTAAATTATAATTAGTTTAAATAACTCTTCTATGTACAAGTATACTACATTTGTCAAGCAATGTGTGAAAAACTCTGTAATGTCATGAAGTTGTAACAATCATTTTGATAATTACAATTAATATACCCTATTCGCCTATCCTTCAAACTTATTTCAATAAAAATTAATGGTTCTCATTTAGGCGATAGTAGCTTTGGCAAAATTTAGACATTGCAGGTTACATTTGTACCGGTCTAAGCCTTATTTCAAAGGATAAAAATAATCCTTGTTGGTATAAAACCAAACAAGGATATGCACTCATTAGGCTTTATCTTCTTCTAAAGCTGCAAAAATATCGTCAGAGTCTCGAGCTTGGTCGTACGACAATACTTCATCGGCTGACTGATACGACCTTCCGTATAATTCTTTATCTTTGTACGTATGAATATCTTCATACATCTTTTTCATCTGTTTATAAATGGTTTCTTCATCTTCGTCTTCCGGTGACCAATAAAGAATTTCCATCGGATTCACTTCGTTTGTGGCCAAAGAACGTCGCGTGTAACCAATAGATTGTGCATGCTTAAATCCTTCTCGTTGGTAAAAGCGGAGACGCTTCTCCGTATCTGTATCTTCATAATCAACAGGCTCCACTTCAAGGATAATTGGTTTTTTCTTTGCTTTAAGCTTTTCCATTAATTTATGACCAATTCCTTGTCCTCGTGACGCAGAAGACACATATACATAGTCAATAAAGATAAACTCTTTAAATTCCGCGTACATTAACACGTGGTGTTGTCCTTCGTCCTTGTAATAGACGTCTCCCTTTTCCTTCAAAAGCATTTCCATGTGTTCCCTTGATTTCATTTCTTCTACAGGGAAGTACTTGTTCAGTTTTTCATACCAATTCATTGATCTACTCCTTGTTTTCGTAGTCACTATTGATTATAACGAAATATTTGGTATTTGTTAAATGGACTCTAATAGTTATCTTCCCCTAATTGGATTGTTATAAACGACAGCTGCAAAAATTAGACACTAAACACTCATGTTTCATCAGAAGAATGCACATAAAAAGAGCATGACATCAATCATGCTCTTCTTACCCTTATTTTAAGGGTGTATAATCTACATTTTTCGTGTACGTGTTTCCCGCATTCCATAAGAGGAACTCTCGGATCCCATTCTCGTTTAATGCTTTTATTTGCGCTTCCACTTCCGCTTTACCATATTGAGTCGGGGCGCCGCTATATAACCAAGGTGCTTCAAAATCTTGAATCCACGGCCTTGATTTCGGAGCGTGTTCTAATGCGCCTAAAACCTCATTTTCAACCTTAGCATATTCATTCACCAATCGATACGGCTCTTTATCAGGAAAATCAATACCAAAATATGGTGTCCAATGACTCGGATAGATCATAGATGAGATAACATCCACGTTACTTGAAATCTTAGAGAAGTTTTGCCCAATACCTGGTGTTTCTGGAATAGTAGCTGCATACCCAAAAATATCGACAGAGACATCAATGTCATAGTATTCCAGTTCTTTTCTTGCGAAGCTTACAAAATCCGTTACCGCTTGTACTCTTTTCTTAACATCACTAAGCTCAACATTTTTATATTCTCCTAGGTCATACTCCAGCTCTTCATCTCTTCTTTCGAATCCTTCAGGGAAACGAACATAATCAAACTGAATATCTTGAAATCCTAATTCCGCTGCCATTTTTGCAATTCCAACATTGTACTCCCATACCTCTTTTTTAAATGGACTTACAAATGCATCTCCATTGCCATTTGTCCATACCTTTCCGTTTTCTTTAAATGAAAGGTCAGGACGCTTTTTCGCTAACACAGTATCTTTAAAAACCACAATCCTAGCAATTGGATAGATTCCTTTAGACTCTAAAGTCTCTAACATTTTTCTTGGATCTTCAATATAGTTTTTGGCAATATCTGCATAAGGTGAGGCAGGATCAGGTTTAAATGTTAAATTTCCACGGTCTTCCTTGATATCGATAACCATCGCATTTAATTCCGTATTTTCTATAAACTTAACTAATTTGTTGAACCTGCTACCTCCAGCAGAATTTCCAGTCACATAAATGCCGCGTACAGCATCTGGATATTTAAATGTTAAACCAGAGTCATAGGAAAATCTTTTGATTTTATCAGGTAGTGTATATGTTTGAACCTTGGTAACATGTGTTCTATGCTTTTGTGCTGTCTTTTGTTCCGCCTCAGAAGCAAATGAATTACTTGGTAAAACGAGAAGGCTAGACACTACCATAGTTAATATGAGTACGACGTGATGATGTAATTTCTTCAAAGATCTCGACTCCCCTAGTCTCTTTTTCTCCATTATAAAAGAATTAACAACATTATTGTGCATATTTTTACAATTTTTTATTGGTATTTTATGTTGATTTCTATTTGAATAGCCAATATAAAAAAGAACAGATCCAAAACGGATCTGTTCTTTATATATGTGAATGCATTGTTTTCTATTACTTAGTCTTGTAATTCTTGCTTATAAGCTTCGAATTCTTTGGTTGTGCATAATACCCAATGATTCGGTCTAACTTCTCTGAATTCTGGTTCCTCACTAGTATCGTGCTGACTCGGATCATAAGAAATTCTTGTACGGTTTCTTTCATAATCCGGGTCTGGTAGTGGAATTGCAGATAAAAGAGATTTTGTGTACGGATGAATTGGGTTTTTATATAATTCATCACTATCTGCTAACTCAACTAATTTACCAAAATACATTACTCCGATACGGTCACTGATGTATTTCACCATTGACAAGTCGTGTGCGATAAATAGATAGGTTAAGCCTTTTTCTGCTTGCAATTTTTTCAACAAGTTTACTACTTGTGCTTGAATGGAAACGTCCAGTGCAGAGATTGGTTCGTCAGCAATAATAAATTCTGGTTCAACAGCCAAAGCACGTGCAATACCCAGACGTTGACGTTGTCCACCACTAAATTCATGCGGATAACGAGTAGCATGGTCTTTATTTAATCCGACAGTCTCTAGTAACTCAAAGACCTTCTCTTTACGTTCTGCATCGTTCTTTACTAAACCATGAATATCCAATCCTTCTGCAATGATATCCATAACTGTCATTCTCGGATTTAAAGAGGAATATGGATCTTGGAATATCATTTGCATTTGTTGATTGAATTTTTTAAGCTCCGATTTGCTTTTCTTACCTTGAACGTTTTCACCTTTAAATAGAACTTCCCCATCTGTCGCTTCGTATAAACGAATAATAGTTCTACCAGTTGTAGATTTCCCACAGCCAGATTCTCCTACAAGGCCAAATGTTTCACCCTTATAGATATCGAAGTTTAGTCCATCAACAGCTTTAACTACACTTTTTCTGCCCACTTGAAAGTGTTGCTTAAGTCCTTTTATTTCTAATAGTTTTTCTTCACTCATTGTTTTCACTCTCCGAGCTTTCTGACGTTCTAGCCATTTCTTCTATTCTTCGTTTAACAGATGCTGGTGGTTCAATGTTTGGTGCATTTTCATGTAAAAGCCATGTTGCTGCATAATGACTTTCTGAACCAGGCACTTTAAACAACGGTGGCTCTTCTTGATAATCAATTTCCAGTGCAAATTCATTACGAGGAGCAAATGCATCTCCTTTAGGTGGGTGTAACAAATCTGGTGGTGTACCAGGAATAGCAAACAACTCTTCATCTTCACTATCCAATGTTGGCATGGAACCTAGCAATCCCCATGTATATGGATGTTTAGGATTATAGAACAGTTCATCCACTGTACCAACCTCAACAATCTTTCCAGCATACATAACCGCTACACGATCAGCTACATTCGCCACTACACCTAGGTCGTGTGTAATGAAGATGATAGACGTGTTTGTCTTTTTCTGAATGTCTTTCATTAGTTCCAAAATTTGCGCTTGAATCGTAACATCTAGTGCTGTTGTTGGTTCATCGGCAATTAATACTTTAGGATTACAAGCTAATGCAATCGCAATAACAACACGCTGTCTCATACCACCTGAGAATTGGTGAGGATATTGATTCACTCTTTCCTCCGGTTGAGGAATTTGTACCAGCTCTAACAATTCAATGGCGCGTTTCTTCGCTTGACTCCGGCCCATTTTTTGGTGTTTAATCAAGCTTTCCATGATTTGACTTCCTACCTTCATTGTAGGGTTTAAAGAAGTCATTGGGTCTTGGAAAATCATAGAGATATCTTTACCACGAATTTTTTGCATTTGTTTTTCGGATTTTTTCACAAGGTCTTGACCTTCAAATAAAATCTCGCCTTCTTTGATATAGCCGTGGGGTTTTGGAATCAACCTCATTAGAGCTTTTGTCGTTACAGATTTACCAGAACCTGATTCTCCAACGATAGCTAACGTTTCCCCTTTTCTTAAATCAAATTCAACACCACGTACTGCCTGAACTTCACCGGCATAGGTGTCAAATGATACGTTTAAATTTTTCACTTCTAATATTTTTTCCATTCTCAACACCTACCTCCTTAATCACGCATCTTAGGATCAAATGCATCTCGTAATCCATCAGCTAAAATGTTAAAAGCAACCATGATAACAGAAATCAATATTGCTGGGAATATTAGCATGTATGGATAGATTTGTAATGAATCAAAACCAGTATCAATTAAGGTACCTAGTGATGCTTCAGGCGGTACTAATCCTAAACCAATGAAGCTTAAAAATGCTTCGAAGAATATTGCATTTGGAATAGTAAACATTGTGTTAATTATAATTAGCCCTACTACGTTGGGAATTAGATGTCTAAAGATAATTTTCCTATCTGGTGCACCTAATGTTCTGGATGCTAAAACGAACTCTTGGTTTTTAAGTTTGAGCACTTCCCCACGAACAATCCGGGCCATCCCTATCCATCCCGTTATCGTCAGTGCTATCGTGATCGAGATAATACCAGGTTTCAAAATGATAATCATCAAGATTACAACAACCAAGTTTGGGATCCCTATTAAAATTTCAATAATACGCTGCATGATGTTATCGATACGGCCACCGTAGTACCCAGAAATACCACCATAAATAACCCCAATAACTAAGTCAATTGCAGCTGCTAGAAACGCGATATAAAGGGAGATTTTCGTACCTTGCCAAGCACGTGTCCATTGATCACGTCCAAGTCCATCTGTACCAAACCAAAAGTATTGGTCTTCCATATCTTTCGCTTCATAGATGTGGTAGACTGCTTTTACTTTTGCAGAATCTTCACTACCATCGCCTTTATCCTTCACTTCGATATCAATAAACTCTTCGTCATTTCCATACCTACTGAGAGCTTTTTGTTTTGCTTCTTCGACCGTTGAACCTTTATACGTCCCTTGTAACGTTCCTGTAAAGCCAGACCAACTAATATTTTCTAGTCCAGGGACACGAGCTGGCATTTTTGCTCTGCTTAAATCCTGATCATCATATCCATAATCATTCATACCCGGTCCGATGAAACTCATGATGATAATGACAACTAGTGCAAAAATAGCGACCATGGAAGGAACATTCTTCAGCAAACTTCTAGAAGCATCCTGTAAGAATGTTCTACTAGGTCTTGATATTTTTTCTGCTTCATCATCACGTTTTTTTGCAGGTACAAATAATTCTTTTGGCAAATTATTTTTATCCATTATTTCTTCTCTCCCCCTGTCAATCTGATTCTAGGATCGATTATTCCGTATAGGAGGTCAATGATTAAAATAATCACAACGAATAAAAATGCAAAGAGAAGAGTTGTTCCCATAATAACAGGGAAATCATTCGTCATAACGGATGATACAAACTGTTCACCAAGCCCTGGAACCGCAAAAATTTGCTCAATTACAAGCGTTCCAGTCATAAGACTTACGGCTAATGGACCGATAACTGTAACTAATGGAATTAATGCATTTCGAAGTCCATGCTTAAAAATAACCCCAAATTCATTTACACCTTTTGCTCTTGCCGTTGTAATATAGTCCGAACCAAGAACCTCTAACATTTCTGTCCTTGTAAACCTTGCTGCCGTGGCAAGCGGGAACATCATTAAGGCAATGGTCGGCATAATGGTGTATTCAGGACCTTCCCAAAACGCAACCGGTAACCAACCAAGCTTTACTCCAATTACATATTGAATTAAACCAGCAAATACAAAGGCTGGTATGGATTTACCGATAACAGCAATTATCGTTGATGTATAGTCTATAAAACCATGATGATAAACTGCTGCCACTAATCCAAGTAGTATTCCTAATATGGTTCCTATTAGTAATGCTTGTGCACCAAGCTGTGCAGATGGACCAAGACGATCCAATAAAATTTGTGTTACGCCTCGATTATCGAATTGGAATGAAATTCCAAGGTCACCCTGAACAAGTTCCCCTAAATATTTCACGTATTGAACAGGAACAGGATCATTCAAGCCGTACTTTTCTAGAATGATTTCTTTTTGCTCATCAGTAAGCTTGTCCTCAGCTGTAAGTGGGGTACCAGGTAAGAATTTCATTAAAAAGAAAGAGAAAGTAGCTATTAAAAATAGGGTGAGAAATAAATAAACTACCCTTTGAAAAATATATCTAACCATCCCAACACCTCCTGATTATAATTCTGCTTATTACATTATTAAATAAAAGTTGACAGAATGTTTTTTATTGCGTGATATTTCCCTAAAAAGGGAAAAGAGCGTATGCCCATTTTCCGGACATACACTCTCCAATCCTAACGAGCTAGCCTATATGGTTAGAAAAGAAAATTATTTTTCTATATATGCCCATTTATAGCTGTACTCAGGACCGATTTGGTTTTTAAATACATCTTTTACGTATGGTTTCCAAAGTTGTGCTACACCTTCTTGGTACATTGGTGCAATTGCAGCTTCTTCTTGGATTAGAAGTTTTTCCATATCTAAGAATGTTTGGAAACGCTCATTAGGTTTTTGAGCTAATTCATTGTTAGCTTTTTCTAACATTGCATCATATTCAGGGTTAGAGAAGCCCATTTTATTGTTAGCACCATCTGTTACCCACATATTTAAGAATGTGTTAGGGTCAGCATAGTCAGGTACCCAACCAGCTGCTTGAATATCATACTCCATTTCGGTGTCTAGACGTAGACGCTCTTTAAATGGAACTTGTTGAAGTTCAATTGTAAGACCTGGTAGGTTTGTTTCTAATTGGTTTTTCATAAATGCACTGATGTTTTTAGATGTTTCTGTATCACCAGTTAAGTAGTTTAATGTAACAGAATCAGTACCTAATTCTGATAGACCTTTTTCCCAATATTCTTTTGCTTTTTCTTTGTCATATGGTAAAAGTTCACCATTGATTTCACGGAAATCTTCTCCAGTTTCAGGGTGAGCAACGAATTCTTTCGGTACTAAACCACCTGCAGGAATAGATCCGTTATTTAAAATTGTATCTGCAATACCTTGTTTATCAAAAGCAGTTGCGATAGCTTTACGGATATTCACGTTAGCTAAAGCTTCACTACGCTCTTGGTTAAATTTCAAGTAGAAAACACCTGGGTTCAATACTGTTCTGAACTCGTCACTGCTTTTGTACTCTTCAACGAACGTAGAAGTTAAACCAGTACGATCAATTTGATCGTTGTTGTACAAGTTAACGTTTGTTGGAACGTCTTTTGTAACTTTAACAGTAATTTTATCAAGTTTTACAGAGTCTGCATCCCAGTAATCAGGGTTTTTCTCAAGTGTCCAACCTTCACCGTGGTTCCATTCTGTCATAATGAATGCACCGTTGAATACTAAGTTTTCAGCTTCAAGGCCGAATTGATCACCTTGTTCTTCAACGAATTTTTGATTCAATGGATAGAATGTTGTGAATGTTGCTAAAGACTCCATGTAAGGAGTTGGTTTTGCAAGTTGAACTTCAAACGTATAGTCGTCTACAGCTTTAACACCAAGTTCTTCAACTGGTTTCTCACCTGCAGCAACTTCGTTTGCGTTTTTGATAACGCCACCCATCATGTATGGACCATATTCAGATCCTACTTCTGGATCAACTGCACGTCTCCAAGAATAAACGAAATCATGCGCAGTAATTGGATCACCGTTAGACCAAACTGCATCTTCACGCAAGTGGAAAGTCCAAGTTAGGGCATCCTCACTAACATCATGACTTTTTGCGATTGCTGGTTCTGGAGCTCCGTCCTTACCAACACGATATAGACCTTCTAATGTAGTACCTAACCATTGAGAAGAAATTGTGTTAGTAGATAACTGTGGGTCCATTGTAGGAATTTCGTCACCCTCAGTAAGTCTCAACACTTGTTCAGCAGATTCATCTCCGCCTTTGCTACTATCCTCACCTGCGTTCTCATCGTCGCCACCAGAACAAGCAGCTAGGAACATACTCATCACTAGAGCTAGTACTAGTAATAACCAATTTGACTTCTTCATGAAGTACATGACCTCCCCTTTAATCTTAAATATTCTAAATTTTTTTGCAGATTTTTATATCTACAAAGAGAATTATACAAGTTTTCTCACAATTTTGCATTATTTTTTTTGTGTTAATTTATAGAAAGCCCATTAACATTGTACTTCCATTTCTCAAAATAGTACTTTAGTCCTATTTCTTTCATCGTATTTAATTACATAGGTTTCCTCTACATGAATACTATTTTCAACTCCTTTTCTATTTCAATAGAGTACATTACTTTTTTATTAATCATGTAATGATTGCATGCTATACTATTAAATATGTTTCACTAAAAGGATGTGGTTATACTGATCTTAAAAAATAAATGGTATTTTCTCCTTATCAACTGTGCTATTGCTTTTATTTTTATGATAGGAAGTGGACGTATTTCTTTGGAAGGCTATATAGATGCAATCTTTTCCCTTAGCCTTCTTTATATTATGTTCGCCCTATTTTTATTTATTTTGAGAGGCCGTTTTTTTGATGGGGTTACTTACGGGTTTCGACGTTTTATACATCGAATGGGAAAAAATAAAGACTTGTTAGATGAATTTGAGAAAAAACCTCTTCCATCAGATATGATTAATATGAATTTCTACAAAGCAATCGTTTATCAAGCTACTCTAACAGCAATTGTTGTCGGCTCCTTATTATGTTTGTATTATTTATTTTAAAAATTTTGGGACAAAGCAAGTTGCAATACACTTTATTTTTTTATATGATAAATTTTAATAAGTCATATAAAGCGTGGAAAAAGTAGTAGTACATGTTCCCACTGGTTTATAGAGAGTCTGTGGATGCTGAGAACAGATACCAAGGAAAACATGGAATTGGAACTTTGGAGCTTGTATAAGGAATGATACTCTTATACCGTAAACAAGGCGTTAACTGTAGAAGTGATCTTTATTTAAAGATAATTAGGGTGGTACCGCGGTTCATTCGTCCCTTGTGTTATAACAAGGAATGAATGAACTTTTTTAATGGAATAAACAAAATAAGATGAGGTGTTAACATGAAAACAATCTTTTCAGGAATTCAACCCAGTGGTAGCTTAACGATTGGAAACTACTTAGGAGCAATGCAACAGTTTGTTACATTGCAGGAAGACAACAATTGCTTCTTCTGTATAGTAGATGAACACGCAATTACCGTTCCACAGGATCGCCTCAAGTTGCGAGAGAATATTAGATCATTAGCTGCATTATACCTAGCTTGTGGGATAGATCCTGACAAGTCCACACTTTTCATTCAATCAGAGGTAAGTGCACATACTCAGTTGGGTTGGATGATGCAATCGATTAGTTATATAGGTGAACTAGAGAGAATGACACAGTTCAAAGATAAATCGCATGGAAAAGATGCTGTTTCAGCGGGGCTACTAACCTATCCTCCATTAATGGCAGCAGATATTTTATTATATAAAACAGATATTGTGCCTGTAGGAGACGACCAAAAACAACACCTTGAATTAACAAGGGACTTAGCGCAACGATTTAACAATCGCTATAATGATATTTTTACAATTCCAGAAATCAGTTTACCTAAGTTTAGTGCTCGTATTATGTCTTTACAAGACCCAACGAAAAAAATGAGTAAATCAGATGATAATCTTAAAGCATCCATCTTTATGTTAGATAGTGAAAAACAAATAGAAAAGAAAATTAAAAGTGCCGTTACCGATTCAGAAGGAGTTGTAAAATACGACAAAGAAAATAAACCAGGCATCTCGAATCTTCTAACGATATATGCTAGCTGTACGGGAGAAACCATTGAAGCTATAGAGAAAAAATACGAGGGAAAGGGCTATGGAGAATTCAAACAGGACACTGCTCATGCAGTCCTTTCACTGTTAAAACCTATCCATGCTCGGTACGATGAACTTATTGACTCACCAGAACTTGATGAGATTCTTGATAAAGGGGCAGAAAAAGCAAGTTTTGTAGCGAATAAGATGCTCGCTAAAGCCAAAAAAGCAATGGGACTAGGACGAGTTAAAAAATAGTTTCTTCTATTATAATGTAGGACCAAGTTATTTCGTTATCCGAAATAACTTGGTCCTACCATTTTTGCTATATAATTCGTTTAAATGTACTTTGCTCAGGAGCTTGTTCAATCTCCCACATTTTTTCAAAAAATGGCTGACCTTTAATCAGTTTCCCACAAAGGTCTTCATGTGCTTTACTCCAACCTTGACTTACTCCCTCATACAAAGCATACCATGCTTCTTGAAAGTTCATACTTTTAATTTCAGAATAGTTATCTGGATTCCATTCTGTTAACCAATATCGAACTTCTTCCGCATTTTTAGTACCCTCCATCTGGTCTAATGCCATCATTAAAAGTTGCTTCAGTTGTCTTTCTTTTCGTGTCAGTCCAATCATCGACTCGGGTGGTAAAGAAAGAATATGATATTCTTTTTCCATTTGCTCTTCAGTAAACTCAAAAGATTGCTTCTCTGTTCCTTCAATCATTTCGTACACTAGCCTTTCCTGACGAGGAATAAGACGACTTTTACGGACTGGCAGATGATAGCCAATCGTATCAAATACAACAATCGATGTCCCATTGGTCACGATTGCCGCGTATTCTAACGGAATCCTTTCCTGATTCTTTCTTAAATAAGCTCGTTTATAAATACTTTCTAATAAGGATGTTGGTAAATCACGTAAATCATTTTCGATATAATGGTACAACATGTCGTCTATGTACAAGATTGGAACTTGATCAAGTAACTCAATTCCATCTTCTTTTCGCCATTCGTGAAATGGGCAAATATTGTAACCATTTTCTTCCCCTTCAAACCAGTTCACCCAAACGTCATGTAAATATAGCATATGAATCCCCCGCTTTACCGTAATGTGTGTGTGAATATCCATCAAATAATGCTTCATTAGCTCGTTACTATAGGAGCTTAGCTTTTTAGACGATCGAAGCAATCTTTTTACCATACATTATGACCAGCAAAAGGAATAATTATTCTTCATGCCCTTTATTTAACTGGAATATTTGGGATTCGAGAAATGGAAATAAGCATAAGGATTAGACCAATTGGAAGCAGGTAGCATTCGATTCTACCTTGAATAAACAAAAAATAGTTCGTTAAAGAAAGACCTGCGGGTATAAAGTTCAAATACGTAATAAGAGTCACACCACCGGATACTGCGAAACCGAAACCAATTAAGAATAACAACACGAATCCCATTTAATCACCATACCTGTTCTATTAAATGTACTATAATCCTATGCTTGTCCGTACCGAAACATGCTACATTTGTAATAGAAAAGACATATATTTGGATGAACGTAAGGATGAAAACAAAAAAAAGAACATATCCCTTAAGGGACATGTTCTTTATGTTTTTAAACGATTAACCTACATGCTTTTTAAAGATAATGGTAGCATTGTGACCACCGAACCCAAGTGAATTACTTAATGCATAGTCAAACTCTTGTTTTCTTGCTTCGTTTGGTACATAATCCAGATCACAATCTGGGTCTGGCGTTTCATAATTAATAGTTGGTGGCAAGATACTATCTTGCAATGCTTTAAGAGAAATAATTGCCTCTATCGCACCAGCCGCACCTAACAGATGGCCAGTCATCGATTTCGTAGAAGAAACAGCTAGCTTATAGGCATGCTCACCGAATACGGTCTTAATCGCATTTGTTTCAAAGGGGTCATTTAATTCAGTGCTAGTACCGTGGGCATTAATGTACCCAATATCTGTAACTTGAATATCTGCGTCTTCAATCGCTTGTTTCATAGCTCGGCTAGCGCCTTCCCCCTCTGGTGCAGGGCTTGTAATGTGATGTGCATCACCTGATGAGCCATAGCCAACAATTTCTCCATAAATCGTAGCCCCACGTTCAAGTGCAGATTCAAGGGATTCTAGCACAAGGATACCTGCCCCTTCTCCCATAACAAATCCATTACGGTTTTTATCAAATGGACGGCTTGCAGTGTTTGGGTCCTCGTTAAAAGACAAAGCTTTCGCAGTGGAGAAGCCAGCAAACGACATATTCGTTAACGGTGCCTCTGCGCCGCCCGTTATCATATAATCTGCATCTCCACGTTCAATCACTTTAAAGGCATCTCCGATAGAGTTGGTTCCGGATGCACAAGCGGTTACTGTACAAGAGTTAATCCCTTTTGCACCTAGTTGAATAGACACTTGACCAGCTGCCATGTCTGGAATAAGCATTGGCACGAAGAATGGACTTACTCGACGATATCCTTTTGAAATAAAGTTATTAAATTGCTCTTCATACGTGGTCATTCCACCAATTCCTGAACCAATCCATACCCCTACACGAGGTGCGATATCATCGTTAATATCAAGCTTGGCATCTTCGACTGCCATTTTAGCGGCTGCTACTGCATATTGCGTAAACAAGTCCATACGCTTTGCTTCTTTCTTCTCCATATAATTCGTAGGATCAAAATCTTTTAATTCCCCTGCTACCTTAGCTGGGAAATCATCCTTGTTTACTCTAGTAACATAATCAATCCCTGATGTTCCAGATTGAATGTTATTCCACATCGTTTCCACATCATTTCCTACGGGTGAAACAGCTCCTAGTCCTGTAATTACTACACGTCTTTTTCCCAATTGAAACTCCTCCTTCATCCAAACATTCTGTTCTATCTCTCATAGATTATTTAAACACCCCAGCGAAGGGCTACTGCTCCCCAAGTTAGTCCGCCTCCGAAGCCGACTAAAACGACTAAATCATTCTCTTTTAT
This sequence comes from Radiobacillus deserti, assembly GCF_007301515.1. GTDB lineage: Bacteria > Bacillota > Bacilli > Bacillales > Amphibacillaceae > Radiobacillus > Radiobacillus deserti. Next base: position 1,154,094 of record NZ_CP041666.1, on the reverse strand, counting down.
TTTACCGCTTTTTGCACCTTCCGACAAAGCAATTGGAATGGATGCTGCAGAAGTATTTCCATATCTACGAACCGAAGTAGCCATTTTCTCTTCCGAGATACCAAGTCTTTCTCTTGCAGCCTCCATAATTCGAATGTTTGCCTGATGCGGTATCAGATAATCCACATCCTCTTTATTTAAACCAATTTTTTCGACTACGTTTACACTAGATTCTGGCATCTGTCTCACTGCAAACTTAAAGACCTCACGACCATTCATGCTAATATAGTCTTTTTCTTGATACAAATGAGAGCCACCGCCTCCATCTGCCCCAAGCTCAAAGGAAAGGATTCCTTTCCCTTCTTTAACGGGACCTAATATTGCAGCACCAGCACCATCTCCAAAGAGCACACATGTATTTCGGTCTGACCAATCTGTAATCTTGGAAAGCTTTTCAACTCCTATAATCAGGATATGTTTATAGGCGCCATTTTCAATAAATTGTTGTGCGGTTATCATTCCATACATAAAACCAGAACACGCTGCACTTAAATCCATTGCTGCCGCTTGTTTAGCTCCTAAGCGCTCTTGGATCATACAAGAAACAGATGGAAATGGTGTATCAGGAGTTACGGTTGCCACTAAGATAAGATCTAAATCTTGTGCTGTAAGATTCGCATCCTCTAAAGCACGAACAGCCGCTAGATAAGCCATATCTGATGTATCCATATCATCTTCAGCGATTCTTCTCTCTTCAATTCCTGTTCTTGTGCGAATCCACTCATCACTTGTATCGACTATTTTTTCTAAATCAGCATTGGTTACTACTTTGTCTGGCACATAGTGCCCAGTTCCTAAAACACCTGCATTCATGTATTTCATCCTTTCCTAACTGGACTTTATATCAAATATTAAGACTTGGTACTAATTTTAATCGATTCTTTCCATTTATTCAAGTTCCTTGTCTTCTTCTCTTTTTTCTTTCCTCAGGATAAAAGCCTGCTCAATCCTGTTTATCTATTAATAGACTATGGAGTAGGAGGTGAAGATATGTTTTTTCAAAAAGACAATCAAAAACACCGCAAATCCCCCCACCCTAATTATAGGGTTCCCCCTCACCTAAGACCTTACGCGCCACAGATTAGCAAGTCTGAAAAAGATCAGGAATCATTCGATTTAGTCGATACCGCTCAAACGCTTATGGAAACTTATGACCAATTGTCACCTTATGTAAAAGGAATATCCAATCGGCTGCTAAAAAAGAAAAAAGACTGACCAGTATTGGTCAGTCTACCTTTCATTTGGCAATAACCCATCTTCCTTGTAATTCTCAATATGCTTTTCAAGCTCTTTTACATAAGACTCAGGGACCTTTGGACTAAATGTTCCCATCTCAACGACATCATCTTGAAAGTCAAATGTAAATACTCCACCTTCAAGTTCCCCTTGCTCAAAATCCTTGGCAGCTTGTACATATAAACGATTCACGTATTGCATCGTGCTCGTTAAGACTGTGTTTTCTCCTAAGTCCGATTGATTTGAGATAAATCCGATTGCATAAAGACCTGCTTCACGTACTCGATTAATGATAGGTACACTAAAAGAATCACCAGCAGGATAAAACACATCAACATTTTCTTTGGTTAAGGATTTATACAATTTAATAGCACGATCCGTATTATCCCAACTATTCACAAACTCCATCTTCACTTCTGCTTCAGGGTTTTGATAATTCACCCCTTCATAAAATCCTTCAATTTCTGGTTGCCATTCATGGGAAGCGATAATTCCAACTTGATTCGTTTCAGTCATCTTTCCTGCAACCATACCACCAAAAAACCCCATAGCATGGGAGCTGAAATTAAGGCTTGTTAAATTATCATCGCTATATCCACCATTAAAGTAAACAAAATGAATATCTGGGTATTCATTTACTATATCCTTAAACATTTTTCCATATATACTACTATGTCCGAAAACAAGATTAACTCCCTGATTAGAAAACTCTTCGATTGCTTGATTCACTTGCTGCTGGGTCGTAATCCCTTCTTTGAAATAAACATCTACATTAAACTCTTCTTTTATTTCTAACAATCCTTTATATCCTTTACTTCCCCAAGATTGATCATTAATAGAGCCTTCCACTAACATCCCTACTTTGTTTATATTCTCAGGCTGTGAATTCAAACTACAGCTTGAAAGTAGAGCTAAAACGATACATATGATGAATAAAGAAGCTACTTTTTTCAATCTGCGCACTCCTATTCCGTACAGTTAACATTACTAGTACTATTCTACCTTGTATAAAGTAGGAGGTAAACGACTTTCATTTTACAATCTGATTACATTAGTAAATGTTGGCAAAGGTTTGGTAATGTTCCTCTAACTGTTTTAACCGGTTCGCAGTAGGTTCTGTTTGCCTGATATACAAAACGTTATCTTCATCCTCCTCTTGTCTTACGGACTTTGAGAAAGGCTTCACTACCCAATCTTTAGATGACGGATTATCCATTAAAATACTCCACAGTACCTCCATATAGTCGTCAATCCATATTGCTTCCTCCTGGAATGTTTCAGAATCAAAAGAAATATAATTTTCTTTTTCATAAAATCCGTCTTTATCACGATCCATAAACGGTCCAAATAACATAGGGATGTTGATGGTATGTGTATCGTTTTGTTGGTTTTGAATTGATAACAAATTAGATTGAACATCGATATATATAACATCGTTATCTGCAATTCGGTTTTCAGGTAATGTATCGACAAATTCAAAGTGACTATTTCTCCCTACAAACATGTGGAGATTTTCCTTTTTCTCACTTTGTATAGAGTCACAACCAGTCACTTCATACCCTTCCTCTAAAAACTTTTGAATAAGGTGATACCCAATCCAATGAAAACAGTTATGAATCACAATCATGAACAGAACCTCCCTTTATCCTTAACATAGTTTATGTAATGGTCACCGTATTTTTGAATAAAGAATGATTTCTGTTTATTTTTTTATAAGCTTTTGGTAAACTTAATTTAAGAATGTCTATAGATAGAGGTGATCGTTGTGCGAATTATTGTTTCAGCAATATGGGCTTTCCTATTAAGTTTTCTAGTTACATATGTTCTAAGCAATATGGCTGGTGAGTCATTTGAAATCGGTTCTGTTCTTATTCTAGCTGTCATTTTCCTAGTAGCAATTATTGCCTTAGGAGAGGGCGGCCTAAGACAAAAGTCAGAATAACACGTTTGTTTATAAAGGAAGTAAACCCTTGCCTTTTTTCTGGCAAGGGTTTCTTGTTGCAGTCTAGTACCAAGGAAGTGCACTAATGGTTGCAAGTGCTGCTAGCGGAAGAATTAATCGACGGAAACGATTTGGTGGATACCCATATCCATAACCATAGCCATATGGATAGCCAGGATAGCCCCATGGTCCAAATCGGTAATCTCCATAATCCGGATACATTTCATTCGCTTCCAGTGGTACGGCCATGTACACATTGTCATCATCTAACCCTGTAATAATACCATCCACTTTGGCACCATCTACGAGTTCAACTAACACATATTTATTCATATGTTTATGGCACAAGTCGTATATATGATGGTGGTTGTGTGATCTTTTCATCTCAATACCTCCTCCTTCTGCTACAGATTATTCAGAGGATTCTGGGTATGTGACTATTTCTACAGTAAATATTGGCAATAATAATACGTTAGGAGCGATTGTTCATGGATAGTTTTATAAGCATGTGGATTGTTTTAAAGTATATATTTTTAGGTTTATTCCAAGGGTTTACAGAGCCAATCCCGATCTCATCTAGTGGGCATCTTGTTCTCTTACAACACATTATGGGAATAGAGCTAGAAGGACTTTCTTTTGAGGTCCTCGTAAATTTCGGGTCATTAATTGCTGTCCTGATCATATACAGACAAGATATTTGGAGACTTGCACATAATGGTTTAGGATATGTATTTTCTAAAAAGCAAGAAGGAAAATCCGACTTTCAATTTATTTTTTATTTAGTAATTGCAACAATCCCTGCTGGAATTATTGGCATTCTATTCGAAGATCAGATTGCCGAAACGTTCAGTGCGCCAAAAATGATTGGAATCACCCTTATTATTACAGGAATCGCATTGTGGATTATTCGAAATCTTAAAGGCCATAAAGGAGAGGCAAACATTACTATTAAAGAGGCACTCATTATTGGACTAGCACAGGCTGTTGCATTGATTCCAGGAATCAGCCGATCTGGTTCTACAATCGTAGCCGCTATGCTACTTGGTTTGAAACAAGATACAGCGTTACGTTTTTCTTTCCTATTATATATTCCAGTTAGTCTTGGTACTTTGTTGCTTTCCATCGAAGACATTGTAGGAGATCCAAACATTGACGTCTTATGGATTCCGTATCTCTTAGCTTTTCTTGCATCTATACTTGCTTCCTATTTCTCTTTAAAATGGTTTATGAACATTATGGCTAAAGGAAATTTGAAATACTTTACCTACTATTGTGTTCTCGCAGGGGTTATCGCAATTCTTCTTTTATAAGAAATAATAAAAAGCGAGAAAAATCTATGAACGATTTCTTCTCGCTTTTTATTCTGCAATGACCTTTACACCAAGCTCTAACACTAAGTATTTCGGAATAAGTTTGGTTTGCTCCATGATGTTAGACAACAAAAAGGCTAGGTTTTCCGCATCTAAATTAATGTCGACATTAAACTCCGATTCAAATGCTCGGCTAGCTCCCTGATATATTTCCCAAATGAACTCTTGATCCTTATCTACCTTATTAATAGGAACTAACAACTGGGTGTATAACGCATCTAGAACAACTTCGTAATCATCTAAAACCTGTAATGACATTGGAAGATGCTGTAATTGATAAGCATCCTTTATGTTAGTTAGTATTTCTTCCTCAGCGTTAAGCTTAACTTTTTTTAGTTGGAAGTCCTCTCTTTTTAACCGATGAAGAAACCCCGGTATCATTTCATTTGATAGACCTAAAAGAAGCCACCATGCTTTTAGCTGTGCCTCTATATCCTCATTCACTTTTTTTACAAGATCTGGTCTGATAATCATGTTGGAGCTAACGTATTTTTTCATAACTGAGTGTATTTTTTTTAGTTTTTCTTTGACCTTTTCTCTAAATGAAGGATATTCTTTGTGTAGGTCTTCCCAATTTCGTTTTAAATTTTCCCAGGTTAACTCTAATACATTCTCTCTTACAGCTAATTTTTGAAAAAAGAGAGGGACTACTTGAATATCTAATGTTTCTTTAATTTGTTCATAATGTTTTTTAATGGTTGGAGATGCCGCTTCCGGAGGAATTATATCTGGTTTTGATTTGCTTGCTTTCTTCTCCGTTATCCCTACTCCAACTGTTCCGGTCCCTTCTATTTCTCTTATCTCTAATTCCTTCACAAAAATTTTATGTATTCCCATTTTATCATTGTCACTTTCCAACAGCTCCCCTAATTGGAGGGTACCTTTTACCTTTTCCACTTTTATTTTGTCAAAATGATACTCAAAGGCGGGGAGGTGGTTGATATAATAGATAAATTCATTTAATTGTTTTCGTAGCATAGCGTTTTCAATTTTTAGTTGCTCTAGCTCACTCATAGGCATATCCCTCACGCTTCCTACACTTTTTGAATATAGTACTATACATATTCAAAGGGGGACGGAATCATGATTACAGGAGAAAACAACCAACAAGCGACAAAACCACAAGATGATGTCCAAGTTCGTACACCAAGAATAGACGTTTATGAGTCAGCAACACATTATTTTGTGAGAATGAGTTTACCTGGGGTTCAAAAAGAGAATCTTCATGTAAAGCTTCTCAATAATCAAGACCTTGAAATAAAAGGGAATGTCTATCCTTCGCATCCAGACCACGTGAATCAATTAGTCGCACAAGAAATTTTTGAAGGTCCCTTCTACCGGCTGATCCGGTTTCCAAGCTATATTGAAAAGAATAGTATTTCCATCGATTACAATGCTGGCATCTTAAAGCTTAACATAAGGAAGGATGGAGATGGATGAGCTTTGGAGTTGATCCAATAGGGGTAAATATTATTGGTGGAATTAAAGTAAATGCGTTAGAAAATACAGCTTCGATTGGTATCGGAGAAAATCAATATATGTCCTTAAATAGCCAAGTAAAGAACAACCTAAATGCAGGAGAAGTGTATGGTGATTTTGATTTTAATAATTTCCAAATTATCGGTTCTACTGTATTGGATCCAGATGGTGTTGATACCTCCATGCCCGTTAATACACCTGCACTTGGACTGGAAGACTAAGAAAGCCGAGTTTCCTATTAGAGGAACTCGGCTTTTCTATTCCTTCACCTGCCCCCAGAGTTCTGGATGGGTAGATTCACCATGAAAGCTATCCAGTTGTTCCTGATCATAAATGGCAGATTTCCTTGAGCTCATATTAATATTGGAACCATCTCCGTATGCACTTCCAATCCCATTGTTGGTTTTAGATTCGCTTTTCAGCTCTGATTGAGTACCTCTCCCAATAATTAATGAAGAAGTACCAGAGATATGAAATACTTTCAGATTTCCAATATTAACTTGAATATCTCCCAAAATAATCACTCCTATTAGAAATCAACAGGGATGGACTCCTCTTTCTTGTTGGCTTCCCTTTTCCTGAAAATAAACGTTGCAATACTGTTGTCAACGGTTACGTGATAATTATCTTTGTGGACTGGATATGGAAAATCCATCTCTCTTTCTAAGATTCCATCATGAAAATCAGATTCTATCATTTTGGTCGATGTAGCTGGTTGCGGACGATTTGGTTTGGCTTTGATTAATACACGTTTATCGGATAAAAACGAGAGCTTAACATGATTTACATCTACTAACCCAGGGACAAAAGCGGATAAAAATAAATAAGTATCGTTCTCCCAAGTTTCTAAAGGGATAGAATTGTACACTTGCTTCTTCTGCCTTCCCATCCCATGTATAGAATTCCAAAAGTCATCGTCTAGTACCTGCTTGTATTGATCCACCATCCATTTTATATCTTTTAGATAGTCTGGTGAAAATGTGTGGGTAGGCTGCATATTACGAAACATCTTTTGAAAGTTAAATGGGTCCATTGGTAACCACCTCTGACTCGTTGTTACCATATTCTATTCAAGCGATAGCCTACTTGTTCTTTCCTCATAAAAAAAGTCCCTACATCATGTAAGGACTTTTGCGACAATCAATCTGGAATTCCTAACGCTATTTTCGCATAACGAGACATGCGATCCTTCGACCAAGGTGGGTTCCAAACGATATTTACTGTCGTATCTTTTACTTCTGGAATATCTTCTAATACCCGTTTTACGTCTTGTTCAATATGCCCAGCTAGAGGACAGCCCATTGCTGTTAACGTCATAGTCACAATTGCTGTTCCATCCTCATCTAAATCTACACCATACACAAGACCAAGGTTTACAATATCTATACCAAGTTCAGGGTCAATTACATTTTCTAAAGCACCCATCAGATTTTCTTGCAAAGCTTCATCCATGCTTATCCCTCCTTCAACATACTACTCCTATTATACACATAAAACCTAATATTTTTAAACGATTGGTATTCTACCAACCCACCCATTAAAGTTGAAATTCGAACCAATTTACCGTCTCCAACGTAGCAAACCGACTTACTTTATGTCCTCGTCCTACCTCACGTAAAAAACGAATGTTTTCTGGATTTTTATATAGCTTGGTTACTTCCTCATAAAAGCTATAGGATTGTTCAAAAGGAACTACAGGATCCTTATCTCCATGCCAGAAGAATAATGGTCTTTCCATTAATTTATCTGTCTGCATGGATAGATCAATATGCTGCAATTGATGGAGAATGTCGGTTACCTGGTCATCTGTCATCGGAAAGCGATCCATCCTTTTTTTCACTTCATCCACCATTCGCTTTGCATATTCTGTTAGTTTAGGCGATCCCATCAAAACAGCGGCAGCTTTTATCCAAGGAAACTGCGTGAGTGCTGCAGCTGTCGTAATCCCTCCCATGCTCGTTCCAGCTACTCCAAATCGATCTTCCTTTATCCAATTGCGAGTATCCAATTCTTGCTTAATTGTAGCTAAATCCATAAGGTTTTGTTGCACAATATGAAAGAACTGTAATTCTCTTTCCGCATGGGGAATATCGTTTTCTCTTTCACCATGGTGCAAACTATCTGGTAATATGACACGATACCCTTTTTCTGCAAGTAAATACGCAATTGGTAGGTTGTGCTCTTTTGCACTTGTATATCCATGGAAATAGGTTAATACTGGTAGAGACTCCTCTCGTTTTGCCGCTTCCACAATTGTTAATACTGGAATTTCTCCCCATCTTTCTTTAAAAACTTCAATCATCATATGTAATTCCCTTCTATACACTGTGTATCCCTTACCTAGCTCCTTCTATCATAATATGAATGTACAGTTGTTGCAAAAGAGACAAGCCAACTTGACAAAATCTTTACAGATAATTGTTGGACAGCTACACTATACTTACTAAGAGGTGATAAAAATGACAAAAAGCAGACATTTAATTGCATTAGATTTAGATGGAACCTTGTTAACAGATGATAAGGTCATCAGTGAACGGACGAAGAAAACAGTGTTAAAAGCAAAAGATGAAGGACATATTGTGGTAATTGCCACTGGTCGTCCACATCGTGCAAGTATTGATTATTACAGAGAGCTTGGTCTTGATACACCCATGGTTAATTTCAATGGAGCTTTAATCCATCACCCAAATGACCATAAATGGGACGCCCTTCACAGTCCACTTCCTGTTCGTACAGCTTTAAAAATCGTAGACACCTGTTATACGTTAGGTGTGCGAAACGTTCTAGCAGAAGTAAGAGACCATATATACATAGATCGTTATGATGAAGAATTAATGGAGATATTTCATGCAAACACGCAAGACTCCATTATCAAAATTGGGAGTTTAAAAACGGAGCTAGACGAGGATCCAACTTCCATTCTTATCCACCCTCAAGAGGACCATATCCAAGCACTTCGAGATCATTTAGATCAAGAGCATGCATCGGTTATTGAGCACCGCAAATGGGGAGCACCTTGGAATGTAATTGAAATTGTCCGTAAAGGTTTAAGTAAAGCGGTTGGGTTAGAAAAAATTGCACGTTATTATAATATCCCATCTAATCAGATTATTGCGTTCGGAGACGAAGATAATGATTTGGAAATGATTGAATATGCTGGAGTAGGTGTGGCCATGAACAATGGAATCGATGAGTTAAAAAAACTTGCCAAGCATATTACTGCTTCAAATGAAGAAGATGGTATCGGTATTTTTCTTGAAGAGTATTTAAATCTAAACGTCCATACAAATTGATTTCCATGATTTTCGAATCATAATCATTCAATACCTATCCATACTAAGCTTGAACGCATTAGCGTTCAGGCTTTTTTTACACCCTTTCACGGAAAGGATCAGGAGGGATAACTGTGAGTAAAAAAAGTAAATCAAAACGTTTTACTCAACAAGGTGCAGACGCTGTAAAACAACATGACGAACGTTTCCCTTACCGCCAGCGCTTTTCTGATGCAGAGCGCAAACGTGAAAAAGAGGAAATTAATTCACTAGGAGGTTTTTAAAGATGGAAAACATGGCAACCAACTTGTTTAAACAAGCAAAAAACGCAGTTGCACAATTTACAAATTCACAAAACCCTTCCGAGCAAGAAAAAGAAGCTGCTCGTAGTGTAATCCAGTCAGCTTTTACTAGCGCATCCCCTGCTGAACAGCAACAGTTGCAAGAGCTGGAACGTAAACTCGAGCAACATAATGAGCTGAAGTAGTAAGAGAAGCCACAAAACAGCCCCAGAGCGGGGCTGTTCTCCTTTATATCTTTTCCTCTGATTTTGTTTCCTATTACTTTTGTCTACAAGTGAGCATAAAGATAGCCAAATTCTGGGGTATTTTTTGAAATCCTTAATAATAGCTAGAAACGTTAGGAAACTGCGACTAACCGAGGTCGCCATTCTCCTCATGTTATTGCCATAGACTACTCCGACAAAAACTGCACCTATTCCCCAGGAAATAATCATATAAAAAATCCACTCGACAATAATCGGTCATTCTATATCCTTCATTATTGGAATAAAATTTACATATAAAAGAAGCATGTAGCCTACCTAATCAACCATTTCCCCTTTAAAACATAGAGTCCATCCCTCCCTAGTAAACTTATGGATTCATATAATATTCTTTTGTATTCTATTTTTTTCTGCTATGATGGACGTAAATGAGTTAGTAGGAGGGACTATCATGAGTGTACATATCGAGACAACACCGAATCCAAATGCACTAAAATTCACAACAGACTCTATGATTTTTGCAGGAAACAATAGTATATCGGTCATGCCTGGACAAACAAGTGAGCATGAAATATTAAACGAATTAATGCAATTAGATGGCGTAGACAACGTGTTTGGATTTCAAAATTTCATTACAGTGAATAAACAAATGGATGCGGATTGGGAAGGATTAAGCGCTAAAGTAAAAGAAGTTATAGAAAATCACGGTTACTAAAACGAAAAGGAGCACAGGATAAATCCTGCGCTCTTTTTTAATCATTACGTCGAAAGAATCCAAAAATACCTGTAGTTTGTACGACATTCGTGAATGCATTTGGATCTACTTCATTAATAATTCGTTCTAAGTCATAAAGCTCATACCTAGTTATAACGAGAACCATCATATCTTTATCCTCTTTTGTATATGCCCCTCTTGCAGGAAGAATCGTAATTCCCCGCACCATTGTGTCATGAATCGCTTTCTGTAGTCGATCTGCTTCTCGTGTCACAATCATAGCAGTTACTTTTTCATGACGGGTATGGATGGCATCAATAACACGTGTTGTCACATAGAGGGTTAGAAGTGTGTAGAGTGCATTCTCTGGTTCATAAATAATACCTGCTAAGGCAATGATAATCCCATTGATAACCATGAAAAAGTTCCCAATAGGCCGATCCTTCATTCGCGACAATACCATGGCGATAATATCAAGTCCGCCAGTCGAAGCCCCCCATTTAAGCGTTAATCCTACTCCAATTCCAGCAACTAAACCACCGAAAACAGCGTTTAAAATAATATATCTTCCGATAGCTGTTGAACCGGGATCACTTCCAAGAAAAAGGAAGTAGCCGCAACAGATATTGCACTGTATATCGTAAACCCTTTCCCGACCTTGAACCATCCAAGAATGGCAACTGGAATATTAAAGATAAATAATAAAATACCGGTACTTACCCCTTCGATCCCGACGAAATCATTTAGTATACTAGAAGTGAGCTGTGCAATCCCAGTAAACCCACTTGCATATACCTTTGCACTTATAAGAAACAAATTCAGGGAAAGAGCACCTAGTAATGCCCCAAACAAAACAACTAAAATACGTTTTAGCTCAAATAAAAACATAGTAACCTCCTCTCTCTTTCATCTGTTACGTATGTAACTATGTTCCAATACCCAACAATCGTTAAATATAATCCATATGGATTTGTTTTTAAAGGGATTTACCCAATTTTTTTGAAATATTCTCTATGCGTTACACTTTTAAAAATCTTTGACTAACCTTTTCCCTAAGCATACAATATTAGTAACATTATCGACTCACATGATGTAATTCATACTGGTTATACTAGTTATTCCACTCTACAGCATGTCCTACATATAAAACTGAAGAAAAGAAGGTGAAGGAATGAATGTAAAGATTCTTGCAGACTCCGCCTGTGATTTAGGAGCACAAAGTGTTGAACAATATGATATTGATATTCTCTCCTTAACGGTCCAACTTGATGATGAAAATTTTGAAGATGGAAAAACAATTTCTGCTAAAACGGTGTATGATGCTATGCGAAACGGTAAAGCACCAAAAACATCACAAGTATCTCCACAAACGTTCAAAGATGCTTTCGTAAAATATGCCGAACAAAATCAACCTTGTGTTTACTTAGCGTTCTCTTCTGAATTGTCCGGAACGTATCAAGCTGCTAAGCTAATGGAACAAGAGGTAAAAGAGCAGTATCCAGAATGGCAATTTGAAATCTTGGATACGAAAGCAGCTTCACTCGGTCTTGGGCTAATCGTATTAAGAGCTGCTAAGCTTGCCAAAGAAGGAGCCGATTTCACCTCTATCGTTGAAACGAGCCGTTATCATGCGGAACATATGGAGCATATATTTACGGTCGATGATTTAGAGTATTTATATCGCGGAGGTCGTGTAAGTAAAACAGCTGCTTTTGTAGGAACCCTTTTAAAAATAAAGCCATTACTGCACATGGAAGACGGGAAGTTAATTCCTTTAGAAAAGATACGTGGAAGCAAAAAAGTATTTAAGCGTATGGTAGAGGTGATGGAGGAAAGAGGCGTTGACTTGGCCAATCAACCGATTGGTATTAGTCATGGAGACTCTCTTGAAACAGCTCACCTAGTACGTGATATGATCCAAGAAACATTTGGAAATAAACAAATTCATATTGAAATGGTTGGGTCAGCAATTGGAGCACATTCCGGGCCTGGAACGATAGCTATCTTCTTTTTAAACCAACCTTATAAGTAAATCGAAAACCTGTTCTTCTTCACTTGGAAGAGCAGGTTTTTTTAATACAAAAATTTGTTTTCATATGGACCATACTTTTTTACATACACTCATGAAGTCTTAATAAAAAGTTACTGTATTTCCAACATAGAAAGCTTATAATGTAGGTTGGTTAGGCATCTTTCACTTTGAAAAGGAGTACTCCTTGCTATGAAGACAAATCAAAAATTAACGCTCTATGCTTTAACATGGCCCATCTTCGTTGAAACGCTTTTACATATGTTGATGGGAAATGCCGACACACTAATGCTCAGTCAGCTTTCTGACCACTCTGTAGCAGCGGTTGGGGTTGCGAACCAAATTATTCAAGTGGTCATTGTCATGTTTGGGTTTGTTGCGGCTGGAGCAGCTATTCTTGTAGCACAGAGTCTAGGAGCAAAAGAGGAAGAGCTCGCAGGGAAAATTGGAATGACCTCAATAAGTATTAACCTCTTATTTTCTTTAGTAATTAGTATAAGTCTCGTATTTTTAAAGAAACCATTGCTACAACTAATGGATATCCCTCAAGAGCTTATGGATGAGGCTTCTGACTATTTACTTGTCGTTGGCGGTTTTCTATTTTTCCAAGCATTAATCATGACGATTTCTGCAATTCTAAGAAGCTATGGATATACGAAGGATACGATGTATGTCACCATCGGGATGAACCTATTAAATGTAATAGGAAACTATATCGCCATATTCGGCCCCTTCGGATTACCTATTTATGGTGTGGAAGGAGTTGCTATCTCTACCGCTACAAGCCGATTCATTGGCTTTCTATGCTTATCTTTCCTCCTATTTTATCGGGGAAACTACGCACTTCCAATTCGCTCTTTTATCCATTACCAAAAAGAGCATGTGGTTAGTCTATTAAAAATTGGAGTACCATCTGCTGGAGAGCAGTTATCCTATAATGCAAGTCAAGTAGTCATCACTTATTTTATTGCACAGCTAGGTACAGTAGCTCTAACTACGAAAGTGTACACGCAAAATATAACGATGTTTATTTTTCTTTTTTCCATTGCCATCGGTCAAGGAACACAGATTCTGATTGGACATATGATTGGAAGCAATGATTATGAATCTGCTTATAAAAGATGTATTCGTAGCCTAAATCTATCTATCTTCGTTTCCATTATGGCGGCTGTACTTTTCTACTTTGCAAGGGAACCATTATTTTCTATCTTTACGGATAACCGATCGATTATAGAACAAGGTGCGTTGCTCATGCTGCTTACCATTGCTTTAGAACCTGGTCGAGCCTTTAACTTAGTCGTGATCAATAGTTTACGGGCTGCTGGTGATGTGAACTTTCCTGTTATGGTTGGTATCATGTCTATGTGGGGGAGTTAGTGTAACGTTTGCCTGGTTCTTCGCCATCCATCTAGGGCTTGGTCTTGTTGGAATATGGATTGCCTTTATTGCCGATGAATGGCTACGCGGTTTATTGATGCTGAAGAGATGGAGAGGAAGGAAATGGATGAGACAACGGTTTAAGATAAAAGAGAAAGTAGTAAATTAAAAGAAAAATTTCTTTTTGTGCGTTAGATAAATGCATGAAACAGCGAATTGCAATAGGACCTAACACATTTAATAACTAATCTGTTAGGTCTTTATCATTTTTAAAATTCGTTCTTTTCCCATCATTTATCAATCTTTCCATCCCCTTAAACACAATTATTTATTACTATCGCACCATAGTGAGTAAGGATAATGAGGATAATGATTAAACAATTTCCTGCTCAATCCACAGATATCTATTCCTTTTAAACGTTATATACCACAGCATACTAAGGAAATTAGTGTCTCTTAATCCACCACACGAAAATCTAACAATTTCATTGTCTAGGATTTCAAAATGTATCTTCCGACTTCGACACCAGTCAATCTTTAGATAGAGAGTATATAAACCTGGATGTAAGCTGTAGTTAAAAACTCCATTCGGTCCAATCGTACCAATCTCTTGTTCATTTAACATTACTTTATACTTTCTTAGTTTATCCGTCCAACCTTTTTCTCGTGTAATTTCAATCATTCCAGCTTTCCAACTTTCTATTATCTTCATTCGTTATTCCTCTTAACTCGAGATGAAATTATAAATTTGAAAAACGAATGAGAAGAATATAAATATTTATAAGGAAGTAGTATATTCCTTCTTCTTAGAATATAAAGATAGAACGATAACATTCTTGATAATCTCAGACGGCACCCTATACGGACACAATCATAAAAAGCAATTCCTCTAATGTCTATAAAATAGAAAACGACGCTATAGATTACGAGAAGCTAAAGGAGTTATTGCAAATTAAGGATAATTAGCTTCTTTACGGAACTAATTATCCTTTGCATTGTTTAATCCGTCCTTTTTTTTCCTCTTACACTTAAAAATATGACCATGGCAACAAAAGCAGCCATTACGAGAATAACAAAAGAAATGAAGGTCCAATTCATTCCAGTATCTTCTTCTACAATAAAGATATCCGATGTTTCTCTATCTAGAGCAATTTTATGAACACCATCCTCAGACCCCCTTACAATATTATCTAATAACAGCCCTCTTAATTGTTGGTCATTTTCTAGCTCTTCCAAATGAATGACCTTTGTCGACGTATCGTTGTTAATCGCAACATACATCGTTTCTTTTCCATCTGTTCGTTTGTATAAGCTCATGGCGCCTTCACTAGCTACTTGTTCTAATTCTCCATTTGCTAAGACGGGGAACTGCTTTCGAATTGCATTTAATTGTTCAATATGGGCCTTTAAGTCCTCGTCTCCACCATTTAACTGAGCTACACGGTGATCGGGTTCTGGAACTCCGTTATCCATGGGCACCTCTGTTCCTTGATACACAGTGGGCACCATGGGCATTGTATATAAAAACGTTAGCGCAAGCTTCCAGCGTGTGATTGGGTTCTGTTTCTGCATTACTGCTTCTCTTGTAAAGCGGATCGTTTCGTGACTATCTAAAAAGCCAACAGGTGCAGTATCTTTACCAATAGCACTAGCTGTTTCTTGCCACTGATTCATTAATGCGTCCAGTGATTCCCCTGACGAACGGAAGGTACTCGTCATCGATTGGTACATGTCTTTTGCTATCGTTGCATCATAGCCAGTTGGATAATTTGATAAATTTTCTACATCCGTTAGAATGAGAAAATCTGGATTCACTTCTTTTAATCGTGATGAAAGAGAGCCTACAAAGGATCTTGACATTTGATCGTCTACATACAGTCTAAATCCATCTACCCCTGTTTCCTTTGCCCAGTTTTCTGCAAGGTCCAACATATAGCTTGCTGCTTCTTCGTTTTCTGTATTGATAACAGGTAAACCATCTAACCATGGCCTTTCGAATTCATCGTCTGTCGCAACGTTTCTATTTGGAAGGAACCAGTCTTCTTTTTCCGCATCTTGCAGCCATGGATGGGTCTGAGCGACATACCATGGGGAGAAATCAAGGATAATGTTCATGTCGCGGCTATGCACATCGTCTACAAGAGCCTTTAAGTCTTCCAACGTTCCGAAATGCTCGTCTACTTCCAGTAGATTTTCCGGCCAGAATCCGTGGTATCCATCTACTGAATTCGCCATGACTGGACTGAGATTTATCGTAGAAAAGCCTAATTCTTGAATATGATCTAATCCATCCATTACACCTTGAATATCTCCACCATGATAAGCATTTGGATCATTCACGTCTATCTCATAATTATTCTCAGAATTGGAGTCCTGAAAACGATCAATCATTATGTAGTAAATAGATTCTTTCGTCCACGAATTCGTAGCAGATTCATCCGCATACACACTGGAGGTGCTGACGAAAAAGATAAGTACGCTTACGAAACTAGCTAAAAATTGCTTCATGTCTTTGCCTCCTTGGTTACATTCGTCCTCTTCCTATTATCCAATTGTAAGTCGGAATGTCAATTTCATAGGCAAAATTGTTTAGAAATAGACATATGTCGGGCACAAAAAAATAGTGCCTAGCTATTTGCTAGGCACTCTATCCATTAAACTTCTATTTTCACATGATATTTACGTAACCAATGATCAATCTGTCCTAAATGAGCTAAGAGCTGTGGTCCTGTCATCAATTGACCGAACCATGGTGCTTCGATTTCTTTTCCTTCGCTTTCGACTAACTTCTTCACCGCTTCTCGATCAAAGATCTCAAACAAACGAGCGTTCGGATCCTCCAATATTTCATTTAACCACGTTACAACTGCTTCTGTGTACACTGGATTATGTGTTTTAGGATACGGGCTTTTCTTACGGTAAAGAATCTCATCTGGCAACAGTCCTTCCAATGCTTTTCGAAGAATTCCTTTCTCTCGACCACGATATGTTTTCATTTCCCATGGGATATTCCACACGTACTCAATTAAGCGGTGATCACTAAAAGGAACCCTCGCTTCAAAGCTTGCCCCCATACTCATGCGATCCTTACGATCCAATAACGTTGGCATGAACCAATGCATATTCAAGTAGAACATTTGTCGTCTTTGTCTCTCTAGCTCGCTATCGCCTTCAAAGTCAGGCGTTTCATCAATTGTTTCTTGATACTTACTGAGCATATAACCTTGTAAATCTAGTTTTTCTTTCCATTCATCGGTTAGTAAAGATCGTCTTACTTCGGAGGAACGAATCCACGGAAAGCCTTCCCGCGCTAAATCATCCTCCCGATAAAACCAAGGATATCCACCAAATATCTCATCCGCACATTCACCAGAAAGAGCTACCGTTACAATCTCTTTCGTCTTTTCACAGAACCAAAATAACGAGGAATCCACATCTGCCATTCCTGGTAAATCACGAAGCTCCACCGCACGTTTTAAACGGTCCGCTAGTTCTTTATTATCCATTACAAAATTGTGATGGTTCGTGTTATTATCCTCTACAACGATGCCTAAGAATTCTTGGTCACTATTTGGTTGAAAGCTACTTGAAGTAAAATATTTATCATTATCTTCATAGTCAATCGAAAATGTATTTAATTGCTCCTGCTCTTTCGATGTATCTTTTTTTAAATAGTTCGCCGCAATAGCTGTTATGGCACTGGAATCCACACCACCAGACAGGAACGTTCCAAGAGGTACATCCGATACAAGCTGACGCTCTACTGCATCTTGAAATAAATAACGAATGGTATCGGCTGTTTCTTCCACATCATCTGTATGGGCCGTACTGACCACATTCCAATATCTCCATGTTTGGAATCCTTCTCTATTGAATACACCAACATGACCAGCACGTAGCTCGTAAATTCCTTTGAAGACCCCATTTCCTGGTGTACGAGAAGGCCCTAATGCAAGAATCTCGCTTAATCCGTCCTTATCTAAAATAGGCTCGATCTCTTCATGAGCGAGTAATGCTTTAATCTCGGAACCAAATAGGAAACCGCCATCCTTTTCCGTATAAAAAAGTGGCTTAACCCCTACACGATCTCGTGCAATAAATAAATGTTCCTTTTCAGAATCCCAAATAGCAAACGCGAATATGCCATTAAATTTCTCCACACATTTTTCGCGCCATTGGGCATAGCTTTTTAATAATACTTCAGTGTCTGAATGTCCGTTAAACGTCCACCCAAGGTTAAGTAATTCTTTCCGAATATCTTCTGTATTATAAAGTTCACCATTATAGACCAATACGAAGTTATCATCTCCGACAGAGCATTCCATCGGTTGTTTCCCACCGTCTGGGTCCACTACAATGAGCCTACGATGCCCAAACGCATAGTCTTTTTCGATCCATTCTCCATACGCGTCTGGTCCTCTATGTTGGATAGCATTCGACATCTTGCGGATATTGGACGTCTCTCTTGTTAAATCTCGATTGAAATCAACCCAACCGGTAATTCCACACATGCTGACAACATCCTTTCTGTGTATTAAAGCACCTTACATGCTATGCAGCTGTCATCAGTAATGTGCAGAAATTTACTCATTTTCTTTCTGTTGAACTAATTTCTTCAATGTCATATGAATGTTTTGTAAGCTTATTAATACGAATCCGAGCATTAAAAAAGTAACGATTTCCCCAGTGAAAAACGACAACACAGCAAGTATCACTGCAAACAATCCATACCAAAATGCGTTCATGCTTTCCCTCCTCCCGAAATGCTTATTAATAGTTATATTTTACCTACAAAAAAATCTTATCACTTGTTGTGATAAGATTTTTAGGATTAAAAGAGATGTACTCCTAATGGTAAGCGTCCAAAACCAAGAGCTAGAACGAGAACGAATGCTATCGCAAACTGAATCCATGCCCCACGAGCCGGTTTTTCTTTTGCCGTCTTCATTAAAATCATTTCAACAGCACCAATCACCCAAATACCAGCTAATAGTTTTGTAATTACTTCTGGGAGCATTGCACCGGTTTCAAAGTAATCTGTCAACAAAGCCCCACCAGAATACAATATTAACAAATAATCTAATCGCAAAATCATGTGTACCATTTTTCCAGCCTTTTGATTATCTTTCTTGTAAAATGACAATGCTACAAGTAACAAAATAATCGCTAGTACCCAAGAGGTAATATGTAGATGTGTATTCATCGCTTGCCCTCCTTATTTGTTATCAAGGATATCATACCATGTTTATCCATTATGGTGAACCATTTACATAGATGAGGAAAGATACATTAAAAAAAAACTGTTATAATGAATTCGTATGGTTTATTTATGAAACGGAGGGGTTATATGGTACGATCTAGTCAAGAAATCATCGAACAAACACAAGAATTCGGGGCAAAAAACTATCACCCGCTTCCGATCGTGGTATCAAAAGCGGAGGGTGTTTGGGTAGAGGATCCAGAAGGTAATCGCTATATGGATATGCTTAGTGCCTATTCTGCAGTGAATCAAGGACATCGTCATCCTAAAATCATCCAAGCCTTAAAAGATCAAGCTGATCGTGTAACGCTAACGTCAAGAGCTTTCCATAACGATCAATTAGGACCTTGGTATGAAAAGGTTTGCAAACTGACAAATAAAGAAATGACATTACCAATGAACACAGGTGCGGAGGCTGTAGAAACAGCGATTAAAGCAGCTCGCCGTTGGGCCTATGATGTAAAAGGAGTTGCAGATAACCAAGCTGAAATCATTGCTTGTGTGGGCAACTTCCACGGAAGAACGATGACAGCTGTTTCCTTATCTTCTGATGAGGAATACCAACGTGGATTTGGACCGATGCTACCTGGTATTAAACTGATTCCATATGGAGATGTAGAAGCACTTAAAGAAGCGATCACAGAAAATACGGTAGCTTTTTTAGTAGAGCCAATCCAAGGGGAAGCAGGAATTGTCATTCCACCAGAAGGTTTCTTAAAACAAGCATCCGAAGTTTGTAAAGCCAACAACGTCTTGTTTATTGCGGATGAGATACAAGCAGGATTAGGACGAAGTGGTAAAATGTTTGCTTGTGATTGGGAAAATGTTACACCAGATATGCTGATTCTTGGTAAAGCATTGGGCGGCGGTGTATTCCCTATCTCATGCGTCGTTGCAAACGGCGATATATTAGGTGTATTCAACCCTGGGTCTCACGGCTCTACATTTGGTGGTAACCCACTAGCTTGCGCAGTATCACTCGCTTCCCTTGAAGTGTTGGAAGAGGAAAAACTAGCAGACCGCTCTTTAGAGCTTGGAACATACATGATGGAAGAATTGAAAAAAATCAATAATCCTGCTATTAAAGAAATCAGAGGAAAAGGGTTATTTATTGGAGTAGAACTCCATGAACCAGCAAGATCTTACTGTGAACAATTAAAAGAAAAAGGCTTACTTTGTAAAGAAACCCATGAAAATGTCATTCGTTTCGCCCCACCACTAGTCATCGAACAAGAAGACTTAGATTGGGCAATTACAAAAATAAAAGAAGTTCTATCTGTATAATAAAAGGATGGGGCTGTCTCAAAAGGCCTCTTTGAAATGAAAAAGCCACGGAGATATTCATTTTTCTCCGTGGCTTTTTCGGTGTGAGCTTATTTCCGCTATGAAACAGGCGGTTCCACTCTGCCTGTTTCAGGAAGTTGTGGGCCATCGCGACCAGTCCAAACTCTATCCTTACTTTATCGATCCCACGAAGAGAAAATCGCCGGAACGACCGATTGCCCTTGATATGACCGAACACACTTTCCACCTCCACTTTTCGTCTGGCGTAGATACGTGCTCCTTTGTCACACCAAAGGTTTTCCCTTGCTTCCTTCTTCAGTTGTTCAAATGCCGGGTTATAGTAAACGCGCCGGTTTCCTTTTGCTTTCGTGCACTTTTCTTTTAATGGGCATCCACTACACTCTTCGCATTCATAGACCTTGAATGTTCGCGTATAGCCGTACCGATCGGTACGGTGCGAGTGGAATTGAAAAAGAACTTTTCGTCCATTCGGACAAATGTAATAATCCCCATCCTCCTTGTACTCCCAGTTCATAACCTGACTTGGGTCTTTCTTGAACGAACGGGACTGCTCTTTTCGCATCGTGTTGTAGGGAATGAGTGTTTCAAACCCTTCCTTCTTTGCGTATTTATAATTGACTTCTCCACCATACCCTCCATCAGCGACAATTGTATTAGGGAACGGAAGCTCTCTGGCCTGTAGTTTTTGAATGTGTGGTTCAAAACAACGGGTGTCCGTTGGACGCTGATGGATCGAGTAGCCGAGGATGAATTGATTTTCTGTTCCTGCCTGCACATTATAACCAGGTTTCAGTTGTCCATTCTTCATATGATCTTCTTTCATTCGCAAAGGTGGCATCCGTGTCTGTCTTGGAATAACTGTTCCGGTCACCGAAGGTGGCCAGCTGGGTTTCATACTTTTTAAACGAGGTAGGTAGTCCTGGCTCAACGTTTTATAGATACGTCGTTTAGCACGGAATACTTCCTTTTTTTCTTTCTTTTTCCTTATCATTTTCTTCTTCGACGGCTTTTTCCGCCTGTTCTACCTGGGTTTCTACCTGCTCGACAACTTTTTCGAGTTGCTCCGAAGTTACTCGCTTGGCAGGAGACCCTTCATCCGGAAGTATTTTTTCATCCATCTCAATGGCATCTTCAATATCCGCGAATGTTTGATCCAATTTTTCCTGTAGTTTTTCTTCGTAACGTTGGACAGATTTTTTCCACAAACGTGTATTTATTGGCATTCGCCTCGATTTTGGTTCCATCAAGGAAGTAGTTGTCCATGGATATGTACTCTTGATCGATTAGAAATCAACTCCGTGAATAAAGGTTCAATAATTGCCTTCATACGTTCTGAGCGGAACCGGTTGATGGTTCGGAAATCTGGTGTCTGTTGGCCGGCCAGCCACATCATCGGGAGATGTTCCCGAAGGGCTTTGGCGATTTCACGGCAGGAGTAGATTTTTTGCGTGTAGGCGTATAAGATAACTTTTGTCATCATTTTGGGATGATAGGAGCTCCGGCCACCCCCTTGGTATTGGGAAAAGAAGATATCATCATTCACCTGTTCCACCATGGCATGAATGACGCGGACCACATGGTCCTCTGGAATTAAATCACTGAAGTCCATTGGTAGAACCAACTGACCCATGTTATAATCAATGAAAGTAGCCGAAGAGTTACTCATAAAAAATCGCCTCACTTTTCGTTTTTTGTTGGTTTGGTCGCTTACATTATAACGAATGAGGCGATTTTTTTGTATGTAAAAGAGAAGATTTTTGCATTGTTGATTGCCAATTTGGGAAGGGAATCGTTTCCCAATGCCACTTTTCCGGCACCAACAGTAATAAAAGAAAAGGGCTGTCCCAATTAGTCTATACAGACTTATGGGACAGCCCCATTTTTATATACCGAAGGAAAAGAACATATACGCATGAACGAACAGTGCCAGTAAAAATAACACTGCGTAAAATAAATTTGCGTGATGCCAAGCGAAGTGAGCTAGTCCAAATATAAGAGCAAGCGCTAGCAGAATAGAAAAATTTCTTTCGGCCATTCCTTCATATAGCTGACCAATGGTCACAATCCAAGCCGTTAACGTATAGAACGTTAAATCTATAAATACAGCATAGATAAAAATACCGATAATAACCCAAAAGAAAAATCCATACGATGCTGGAAATCCGATTCGTTCCATTAGAAAGAAACTTATAGTTCCAATACCCATAAAACCAAAGACCATAACACCTAATCCTAATGCTTTAGAAGTTGTTCGATACCAATGCTTCCCTTGAATCCAAGCCACAATCGTTAGGATCACGACAGCTATGCTCCAAACAGTTCTCTTGAAAAAGGTAGAACCGTCGAAAACATTGAGAGAAACATAACAAACCCTAAAAATAACCCAAGCATAACGGCTAGAAATTGTGTGATTTTAAAGCTTCGCATTTGAGTTTGTAATAATTGAACTTCTCGATTCGAAATATCATCCTGTTTGTCCCATCTCTGGAACAATTCCTTTTTAAGTAGTTCTATCAACATTTCGCTGACCTCCAACTAATTCTCTCTTCATTTTTTTGCTTTTTCCTGTAGGTTAGACTTTTCCATATCCATTCAACGGGTCCATAATAAAAGGAACGGAACCATAGCTTACTCCCTATAACTTGTAACGTGAAGATTATAATCACAATCAGTACACTAATACCCGGAGTAATTTCACCATACAATCCCAATCCAACGGAATAGTACAAGAAAAAGCTTACAACCGATTGAAATAAGTAATTACTTAAGGACATTCGTCCAACATATTCAAGCGGCTTGAACCAGTTTACGATGAACACTTTCTGATAAAGCAGGGCTATCGTCACAATATAAAAAATAGCAGAGGCAGATCCCCCAATGGTATCTTGATAAGAGGATAACCAAAGTGGATTCCCTATCAGATAAGGAGCTGCTTTCCCAATTAAAAAGAGTAATAGAGTCGTCCACCATATTTTTCTTAGAATACTCCGATGTTTAGACACATCATGTAACCACCGTTTTCTCGCAAAAAACATACCTAATAAAAACATTGGCAACAAACTTAGGATAAGAAAAATAAAATTAATGCCAAAATTGACGTACATCCAATCTTGATAATTCTGCCCCCATATATCTAGTAAAGAACCGTGACCATAGTTCTCAAGGGAGGATTCTATCGCACCGTAATCGGACATATCCCCTGTCAGATATTGACGCACTAAAAATAGAAGCCACGTATATAATAAGGTAGGCACAATAAGCAACGAGAGACTCCAAGTAAGGAGGGTTTTATTCTTTCGACCAAAAAAAGCAAATAACAGGAAGCCGATACTTCCATAGGAGAGCAATATGTCACCATGCCAAATTAAAAAAGCATGAATGAAGCCAAATCCTAATAAAACACATAGTCTCCGAAAAATAACTGGTTTAAAAGGAATTTCTTTTTCCCCTAATCTATCAATCATGATTTGGATTCCAAATCCAAATAAAAAGGAAAAAAGTGTATAAAAACTAGCTTGAAAAAATATATCAATGATCGTTTGTATGGCAACTTGATATGGGAGATCCCAAACCATTTTCGTTTCTCCATATAAAAAATATGGGGCATGAAACGCAGGGGTGTTGACCATAAAAATCCCAAAAATAGCTAAACCACGGCCTGCATCAATCCAGGAAAGACGGCTTTTCTCCGATAAAGGGGTGCCTTGGCTCATTCTTACTCCTCCAATCCATTCTCACTTAATAGTATCTTATAATTCAAATGTGGTGAAGCATTACTTTTTTGAGGACTGAACATCAAAAGATTCCTCTACATACGCTCTATTAGAAGGGAGGAATCAGCGTGCCAGCTGTAGTTGGAGCCATTAAAGTGATTACCGTATCGTCATCCAGTATTTTTAATGTGGGGGATGTATATGCGATGAACCCCGAATCCTATGTCAAAACATTTGCTGGTGGCGGTTCTTTCAATACAGGAAATGGTATTTATATCGACTTAAATCGATCCACAACTATCGTAAGGGACACAGATAATATTGACCAGCCAATAGTGGATGAAGGAGGAATTTGATGAACATCACTGTCTATCAGAACATTCACATTAACATATTAAGGGTACAAACTGTATCCAATTCTTCCGTTTTACAGATTGGAACCTCTGGGCAAATTAATGCGAAAGCAGACTTATATAACACTGGTGGCTTTGTTGGGCTTGCAGAGGATGCTTTAACAGAAGATCAATTAGAAGGTCCTATTGTTCCACTTGCTCCACCTTCCTAAATCACCAATCCTATTCCCAAGTCATAGGCTAATATCAGGACTTCAGTGGGAAGGAGTTTTTGACGTTGTATTATTACAATTGGAATGATTACTTACAACAATTACACACGTACGTAGGCGAACAACAAAGAAAAATTGATGATTTAGAGCAGCGAGTCCTCGCTTTAGAAAATGATAAGAAGCAACATACGGTAGTGGAAAAATTAGAGTACAATTTTGACCAATTAAAAATTGAACGTCTCGATGGAACACTCCATATCGGATTAAGTCCTGAAGAACTTTCTTCCATGGATTCGACCGCATTACAGATCCCACCAAGACGAAACGAACCTAATAGCCTAGAAGCACGAGATCCAATTCTTCAACAGCTCCATACTTATGTAAACAAGGAACTACCTAACAGAATCCAACAATTATCCAAAGAGTATCAGGTTCCAATAGACGATAACTTTGAAAAGGAAATACTGACAGACATAAGAACTCAACTGTCCGGACGGTTGGCCTACTATAGAAAAGAACAAACTCCAGAGCACTCTCTCTATCCAGTTATTAGCCAGGAAATTGACCACTCTCTTCAGCAATTCTTTATAAGAGAGCTGGAAAAAGGGGATAGCAATAATGAAACTTGAAGTTCATAACTGGGATTTACAGGTTGGCGATGTCCAAATAACTGGTGTTTCCTCTTCCTCTCTCTTTTTAATTGGGGATATGGAAGAAGCAAACCTAGTATCCTATTACGACACTCCTCCTGACTCGTATATTGCTGGTTCACTCGTTCCTTTAGGAGGAGGGACGTTCCAAAGATGAAAAAAAGAATATCTCGAGTTCGGAAGGTTACGATTGCAACTATCTCTTATAGTTCTTTCTTTGAAGTAGGAGATGCGTCTGCTTTTCAACCAAAAACCAATGCTATAGCTGTTCAAAAATCTGGTCGACCTCATTCGACAGACAAGGGCTTTCCCTTTGAACGTTACTCCATATTTTCAGAAGAGGTTCAAGTCAAAGGACTGCCGTTAACTCCATTTTCATATTCTAGCAATCATCATCAGCCCTTTATTGATGTAAATCAAGTTCAGGTTCTTGGTGTTTCCTCTTCTTCTCTTTACCAAATCGGGAGCCTAAATCGTATTGAAGCTGAGTCTAGGATTAAGCACATTCGTATTTTAAGTCCGCAACAATAAGCGAATAATTGAATATGCTACAGTGTACAAACTATTTATAAGTAGGTGTTTATTATGCCATCCGCAGTAGGACCGTTAAAAATAAATAGTGTAAGTGGTGGAGTTGTAAATTTTGGAGATAGTTTTTATCTAGCTCCAAAAAGCACATCCAAAACTGCTGCAGGTTCAGGAGGATTTAATACAGGGGATTTTATTAATACAAACAATGGATGGAGTTCAACCGTTACAAATGACCCTGATGCCGCCGATCAAAACGTCTCAGCAAATGCATAGGAATAGAGCCCCGTTTTATACAGTACGGGGCTCTCAATATGTTACATTTTCACCTGAAATGGTCCATTAAAGAAATATAAATATTTCTCGTAAACTGGTTTTCTCCAAATCTCTTCAAGTGCTCTTCCATATAAGGTAAGTTGTGTTTCATACCGATTACCGTACTTTTGAATTACAGAATCCGTTATCTGGTTTGGCATGGCGTCTGTTTTATAGTCGATAATCATCCAACCATCTTGATGAGGAATAGCACAGTCGATAACCCCTTGAATTAACACCTGCTCATCCGTTTCACCTTGCCAATCCGCATAAACCTCATGTGCCGGTAGTACAAAGCTGAACGGTATTTCTCGATGAACTTCTTCAGCTTGAATGACTTGTTGACCGAGCTCTGATTCTAAAAATGTAATGATGTCCTGTGCGTTAATTGTTTCCGCTTCTTCCTCCGTCAATATTTCCTTGGTTACATAGGAAACGACCATCTCATTAATTTCTGCTGCGGTCCATACCTTTGTCAATGGAAGGTGCTGCATCACTGTATGAAGTGCACTACCTTTTTCCGATGCTGTTAACGATTTTTGTTTTTGCATGAAACGTGGTCGTTTCACAATCGGTGTTTTATAAGCCTCGATTAATTGGTGATCACTAAATTCATCTTGTAATTGTCTTTGTCTTTTAAGCTCCGTCACCGATTGTTTGGCCCGATGGACAGCTGCTAGTTTGTGCTCGTATTCGAAGGATAAGATTCGATTCACTTCTTCGTCTACCTCTGCGTCTAAATTTGGGACCGGCTTCCATTCTGTAATAACTTCCTGTAAATCGAAGTCTTTCTCTGCATCCTCTTCCTTCAGATTAGCAAGCTCACTACCATGGACAATCTCTACGTTCCAAGAAGATTGATCCTGACGAATGTCTTCTGGAACTTGAATAGTTAGATCCACATTTCGGAGCTTTTCGTTTGCTACATGACGAATTAGCGAAGGCGCTACCCAATCTAAATAGCTTTTCGTTTCTAATCGATAATGAGGAGGAAGTACCCACTCCGGATGATCGATAATCTCTTGCCATTTTTCCTGTTTTTTCTCAAAGGACGCGACATTTCCTACCATCACAAGTTTTTCCTTGGCTCTTGTTAGGGCTACATAAAGCACGCGCATCTCTTCTGCTAGCAATTCTCTTTGCTTTTCTTTTTTAAGTGCATGGTAAGCTAGAGTTGGATACATAATCCGTTTCACCGGGTCAATATACTTGCTGCCAAACCCTAAATCCTTGTGCAACAAGTACTTTTGCTTTAAATCTTGTTCATTGAATTGCTTATCCATTGCGCCAAGAATAACGATTGGAAACTCTAATCCTTTACTCTTATGGATGGTCATAATTCGGACAACGTCTTCTTGCTCTCCAAGTGCACGAGCTGCTCCCAGGTCATCCCCTCGTTCCTCCATTCGCTCGATAAAACGCAGGAATCGAAATAACCCTCGGAACGATGTAGCTTCATAGCTTCTTGCCCGATCATAGAGTGCCCGAAGGTTCGCCTGTCTTTGTCTGCCACCAGGGATTCCACCAACAAAATCATAATAACCGGTTTCTCGATAAATTTGCCAAATCAAATCAGATAAAGAACCTTGGCGAGCTCTTCTTCTCCACTCTTGGAGCTGCGTCCTAAATTGTTGTAGCTTTTGCCTTTTATCTGAATCCTCTGTTTCAAACGTAATTAACGCATCATAGTAGCTATCTTGCTTACGGTTTAAACGAATTTGGGCTAAGTCTTCTTCATTTAGTCCAACAATCGGAGAACGTAAAACCGCGGCTAATGGAATATCCTGCTTTGGATTATCAATAACCTTTAAGACACTGAGCATTACTTTTACTTCAATGGCTTCAAAATAGCCAGTGGAAAGCTCCGCATATACTGGAATTCCTTGTTTTTTTAATTCTTCAACAATCGTTGGTGCCCATGTCATGGATCGCAGTAGGATGACGATATCGCGGTATTGAATATCTCGTTGTGTTCCAGTCGCTTTATCCACGACTTTTAAAGGGGGGTGACTGTCATTCCCAATCCACCCTTTAATACGCTGACCATAGGCTCTTGCTTCTAGCTGTGCTTTCTCTAAATCTTGAAAATCCTCTTCGCCGTCCTGCTGGTCTTTTTCTTCGTTCGTCTCACGGTCGATGATGACTAATTCCGCTTCAGCATTTTGTAGCGTTAATTCATCATAAATTTTATTAGCATAAATGAGCTCTGCATCTTTCTCGTAATTCATTTCCCCAACTTCTTCATTAAGAAGCTGTCTAAAAATATAGTTTGTCGCAGATAACACTTGCTCTCTACTCCGGAAATTTCTTGCTAAATCGATTCGTTTACCAGGATGGGCTTCCTCGGCAAATTGCTTGTACTTATTCAAGAACAAGCTCGGTTCGGCATGACGAAAGCGATAGATACTTTGTTTTACATCTCCAACCATGAACATATTTCCCGCATGCTCTTGGTCTGAAATGAGAGATAGAATAGTTTCTTGAACAAGGTTAGTATCCTGATATTCATCTACGAGTATCTCGGTAAACTTTTGCTTAAACTCTCTGGCTACGCTGGATGGCTTCCAATCCCCCGGTTGAGAGGATTCATCCATTAAAATGTGCAAGCAGTAATGCTCTAAATCAGAAAAATCAACTAGTGCTTTTTCCTTCTTCATTGTTTCATAGCGTTCTTTGAAGTCACGAACAAGCACCGTAAGCTGTTTCATGGTTGGATAAAGCTCATTCATATCTTGCAAGTACGATGAAAGCTGACGGGAAAACCAATCCTCCGCTAAGCTTTTCCATCTTTTTTTATAAGAGTCACGGAGTTTCTTTGTTTTCTCTTTCTTTTCATCCGAACAATCCATCTTTTTACGAGATAAAGCAGGAAAGCTTCGTCCTAACAACGTGTCTCGCAGTTCATCCCAAGACATTGCCAGTTTTGCCTTCGCTTCTTGGATCATTTGTAAATCTACTTCAATCGCCTCAGCATATTGGTATGGACCGTCACTTTCCTTTGTTAACGCTAGGGCGACTTCCGCTTCCGTTTGCATCGCCTGTAGCTGGCTGCCTACTTCTCTTTTAATAATAGACAGCCAGGGAATAGAGGACTCATCTGCATCCTCGCTGACTTCGTACATGCTCGCCATTTCATCCAACCATGCATCCGGTGATGGATGTTGCATCGCAAAGTGGAATAAAGTAGAGATTAATTCCTCTACTTCCAAGTCACTTCTGTCGTTAGAAAAACGATCAACAACCTGAAAGAAAGCTGCTTGCTCTTCGTCTTCCTTCGCATACCAATCTTCAAACAACTCTTCCATTACTTCTTGACGAATCATATCTGCTTCAATGTCATCCGCAATTCGGAAACCTGGATCAATATCTAGCAAGTATGCATGTTTCTTCACAACATCTAAACAGAACGAGTGCAGAGTTGAAATGGATGCCTGCTGCAATAAGGAAAGCTGCTTTTTTAAATGATGAGAGCCTGGATTCTGTTCTAATGATTTTTCTAAGGCTTCTCCAACTCTATTTCGCATTTCTTGTGCTGCTGCATTTGTAAACGTCACAACAAGTAAACGGTCAATATCAATTGGATTTTCTTTGTTTAATAACTTCTGAATAATTCGTTCTACGAGAACAGCCGTTTTTCCAGAACCAGCTGCAGCAGCTACTAGAATATGACTGCCATGCGAATAAATTGCCTCTTCTTGTTCCTTCGTCCACTGCGGCATTACTGATCGTCCTTTCTTCGAATTGCTTCTAATACATCTTCGTCTTTCATATCTTGTAATCTACGATAATTGTTTTCTTTCAGTGTCGGATCAAACTGACATACGGAACGGAAGGAACAGTACGTGCAAGCGGTCTGTTGCTTCTGCTGAAATGGGTTTAAATCTACTGTTCCATTTGTCATACTTAAGCCAGCGTCCGTCATTAACGCTCGGATGTGTCCTTGTAATTGCTGGAACGTCTCTTTTTCTGCCGTATGAGAGCCCTTGCGGAACTCTCCCGTCTTTTTCAGTCCTGCAGGGACGATCTTACTTATTCCACCATCCATATGAATATCCATCATTTGGGCTATTTGCTTATCCTCTAATAGCAAGCCTTGCATTTTAAATTTCTTAAATAAAGCCTCTTCAATATCTAAATCAGACGGCTTTTTATTATCTGAAATCATCGGATTATGCACATGGAAGTACAATACTCCGGCCGGAGAAGCTTTAACACCAAGCCATGTTTCAGAATGCTCGAGCACAACATCTAAATACGCCAGCATTTGAAGTGCTAATCCATAATACACTTCCGTTAAATTCAAGCCTTTCGCACTAGATTTATAATCAATAATTCGTAAGAATAATTGATCCTCCAATACACCTTTGTCTACCCTGTCAATTCGGCCCCGTAATTGGATTTCATAGCCATTCGGAAGGTCCAATGTGATTGGTGGAAGCTGTTGATTCGGACCAAATCCAAGCTCTAAACCTACAGGTGAAAACTTGCTTTGACGAGCTTGCTCTCCTAGTACAAAAGCAGCACGTGCAATGACTTCCTGTAGCTTTTGTTGAATATATTGGTAACGATTTGAGCTGTGTAATATTTGGTGCTGCAGAATCGGGCCTAAATGCTGGATTGCTTTTCCCGCATATCGTGCCGCATCCTCTTTCCGCATATCCGCAAACTCTTTCCCCTCTTGCTGAATCCATTCTGTAATTTGCTTTAATGCTTCGTGGAAAAGCTGACCTATATCCGGAGCATCTAGCTTATACGTTTTTCGTTCCTGCAACCCTAAACTATATTGAGCAAAATGCTGATAGGAGCATCGATAAAACATTTCTAAACGAGAAACACTCGCAAGCACCTTCTTAGGATAAAGCTGCTCTGTTGTTTTTTTAGATAAGTTCATCGGCACGTTTTGATAATAAAGACTTTGCAAGATGGTGTACGTCGTACTTGCTTTGTCTTCTCGTTCCACGTACCAATTCAATACATGATACCAAAGCTGATCTACTGGATACCCTCTTAAGCTTTTTGCTAACTGTGCGGTAAGCGCAGCTCTTGTTTTAATCGGTGTTGTAATAAAACGCTTGGCATCCTTTTCTTCGTCTGCATCTTGTAATAAAGCATGTTGTACATTCGGAAATAGGGCTTCTATCCGTCGGATTAATTGAGAAGGTACCTTCGATTTCCCTTCTTCATCACTTAATGGATAACTAACCCAAAGACGATCTCGTGCTGCAGTGAAAGCAAGATATACGTAAAACCAATCATCTAACAATTGGCGTTTTGTACCATCTGCTAGCTTCATTCCATGCTCTGCTAACAGTTCACGCTCTTCCTCCGTAATCATGCCATCGCTTGGCGGCTTCATTGGCCATACGCCTTCGTTCACTCCTAATAAGAATGCACACTTAACCCCCATCATCCGGGAACGGTCAATAGATCCGATGACGACATGGTCCATACTCGGTGGTACATGCGAGAATTTAAGGGATTCTAAGCCTGTTTCTAACACCGTTCGGAAAACGGATAGTGACAGCGATTGCTCCCCAATGATGTCGACCATCTCATCTAGCAGTTGGATAACTCCGTCCCACACTTGCTCTTGTTCACGGCCAGATTCATTCTCGCCTTCTTCGTCATACTGATTGCGAATGGTTTCTAGCTGTTGTGGAACCTCCATCTCTTCTAACCACGTATATATGGCTTCTGCTCGTTCCACTACGGTTTTAGCACTGCGGAGGTTCGTGTCAAAGTCTTTTAAGGCCGTTTTCACTTGATCTCTATAATGATTGATTTTCTCTTGCATTTGTCGTTCTTTATCTGTTTGGGACGCTTGGTCAAAACCTCTAAAGCGTTGGAAAATCCACGGCTTGTCCTCTAACCAACGACTTCTTCCCCGAATTCCGTACTCAAGCACATAATTCTCTAGTTCATCAATCGCATCTGGTGTCAGAGGGTATTCTGTATCTGTTATTGGAATAAAGCCTGTTTTTAACAAACGAAATACGGCATCGTATCGCCAGTTTCCTTCCACTACATCTAATCCAGACCGAATAAGTTCTATTAACGGATGGTTCAGCATCGTACGTTTTTCATCAATAAAAACTGGAATACCATAATCCTCAAACACGGTATCAATTAAATCATGGTACACCTCGGTTTGACGGATAAAAACAGCCATGTCTTTATAGCGATATCCATTCTCTCGGACTAAGCGAAGAATTTCCTGTGCTACTCCTTCTACTTCTGCACGTGGATGAACAGCTTGAAAAATTTGAATAGGTGCCGCTTCTTGATACGCTGGTGCTGGACGTACATCAAAATATTTTTCTAGGTGGGCAAAATATGGCCTATCTTGAAACCTACCATCTATCGGTTCTAATAGAATAGGAGATTCTACTTCCATGCCAAGCTCCCTAGCAAGTGATGCTACCGTTTGATAGGTTTCCTTCGTTTGGCAGAATAAATCTAACTCTGAAACGGGTTCTGTCTGTGCTGGATGGTCCATCGTTAGCGTGACCGTGACCTGTTCAGCCCGCTTTAATAATGCCTCCACAACAAGCAATTCCTGTGGGGTAAAACGGTGAAACCCATCTAAGTAAATCTCGGAACCTACTAAAAAATCTGCCTCGCCTATTTTCTCTGCTAACAGCTGGAGCTGGTCTTCACTATCCATGTAGTGACCTGCAAGGGCTTCCGTCATATGATCAAAAATATACGTTAAATCATCTAACTTATTTCGCAACGCCAATTCACCTGGATACGGGTGCTTGTACTGGTCCATCGTTGCCATTTGCTGTCGAAGAAGATCTGGCGTAATTCGATATCGTTTAAATTCCGCAAGCATCGTTTCCAACTGCTGAATAAAGCCTTGTTTTTCAATCGCTTTTTGAAACATGCTCCAGTCGCTCGTTCGTTCTTCTGTAATTTTTCTTAGGAGCATTTGAAGCCCTGTCGAACTAATATGCTTCCTCGTCCCCCCACCTGTTTCTTGAAGGACTCTCCATGCTAATCTCGAGAAGCTAAATACTTGTGCACGAATACTACCGGTTAATCCTTCTTTTTTGAGTAGGGCATACTCTTGCTGAAAGGTCATTTGGTCAGGCACAATATATAGAATTGGAGCCCCTTGTGGGTTCTGTTTTAATTTTTCTTCTATTTCACGGAGAACTTCGCTACTCTTCCCCGCTCCTGCTTTTCCTATCATAAATCGGATTCCCAACGAACTCTCCTCCTACATTTTTCATCTAGTTCTATTTTATCATGTTTGTTTACTAGATAGGTCCGTAGAAATTTGGCATTTCTATCATATATCAAGAAGAGGCTGTTCACCTCGGCAAGTGAACAGCCCCCTGTACTTTTTTCATTTCATTTTTTAATATTTGAAGCTAAAACCTACTTGAGACACCGGCCAGTAGCGTATGTCTACCTTTCCAACGACTGTGTCCTTTGATACAAATCCGAAGGAGCGACTATCTAAGCTCTTTCTTCGGTTATCTCCCATAACGAACAAGTGACCTTCTGGAACTTCTTGCTTTCCTGTTATTCCTTCTAATGTGAAGTCTTCTGTCAATATTCCATTTGCTTCTTTTTTAAAGGAATCTAAGTAGTGCTCTTCAATTTTTTCTCCATTTACATACAATTGATCGTGTTTATATTCAATCTGGTCACCAGGTAAACCAATGACTCGTTTTACATAATCCTCTTCTTTATTCGCATGGAAGATAATGACATCAAAGCGATCAATGTCCTTCCAATCATAGACGACCTTATTCACCATTAATAAATTTCCATCATACAACGTCGGTTCCATGGATTTTCCGTCTACAACATAGCTTGCAAATAAAAAAGAACGTAAAACCGCTGCCAATACAACACCAACTAGTACCGTCCGAGCTATTTTCCATAGTCTTCTTTTATTCATGTTAATTTCCTCCAAGGTCTTCTTATAAGAATTTTACCCCGGAGAAGTTTGTTTTAATCATTTCATTTTTGTTACTTGTGTCGTTTCGTCCTTTTCCCTTTGCTCTGCACGCTTTTGAAGCTTTTTCTCTAGAAATTTCCCAAACAACCAGAACAAGACGATACAAACCCCGACCACGATTGTTTTTACAGGTTTTTGAGCAAAGGATACAATACTATCCCCGACATAAGCAATGGTAAAAATCATGACGGTTTTTCCTAATAGAACCGCCAACACAAACTGTTGAATGCTTATCTTTGTTAATCCCGCTACAACATTAATAATGGACGATGGTGAAAACGGAAAACACATCAATAAAAATAGAGGTCCAAACCCATGACGTTCCAACCAGCTCGTCACTTTCTTAACCTGCTTATGATTTCTTAACCAAACGAAAAACCGTTTTTGACCTAGCCTTCGAACAATGAGAAATACACATACCGCTCCAACACTTGCTCCAATCCAGGAAAATAGAAACCCTTCTAATAATCCATATGCTGCTGAATTGGCTAATACAAAAACAACAAGTGGAAGGAAAGGCAGAAATGCCTCTAAAAATGGAAGAACAATACCTGGTATAGGTCCCAAGCTTTCATAGCTATTTAATAGTTGCTTAATCAAATCGTCTAATCGATCGTTTTCCACCATTTCTTTAATTTCTTGCATATCTATGTCGAATAAATACATGCTATTCAAAACTCCTCTTGGCTTCTCCCATAGACTCTTATCCTCTAGTTTCCCTACATTCATTGTAATGTAAACTTAGAAAAAATCATATCCTCATTCTTTTTCTTATTCGACATGCATTTCTTTTCATTTACTCGCATATGCTAATGTTGTATAATAGAACACACGTTCGTATAAGGAGGGGAACACCATTGCGCTATCTCAACCAGGAAGAGTTTGAACTGGCTTCCCGATTTTTATTCCTTTCCATGGCCATTCTCGTTATTCGCCAGGACATAAACCAGTTTAAAAGAGGAGTCTTTAAGATTAAAGAACCATATCTTGAGTTATTAGAAGAAATGGAACAAATAGCGACAACAGAGAGAAGAGCACTTCGCCAACGCATGCAACGCATGCAATTACAGGTGGTCACCTCTACAAAAAATGACTCCTTTACTTCCTTTCTCTTTATTTGCAAAGGAAGAGAAGAAGAAAGAAACTATTTTAACCCTGCTATTCGAAAGAAAGTGGAAATTATTTTAAAAGAACTGATGAAAAAAGCACTATCTCATATAGAACTTCCTTCCGCTACGTAATACAGCGTATAATGGAGAAAAAAGGAGGGGGAAGGATGACACCATCTATCGCCTTAGTAACAGGAATCGGACATCAAGGAGATATTGGAACAGCTATTTGTCGCCGATTAGCTCAATCTGGCCACGATATATTTTTTACCGATTGGGGGAGTAAAGGTTGGAGTGAAACATTTCAAGAGGAAATACGTGAAGTCGGGGTACGTTGTGGAAAAGCAACCATAGATTTGGCTCAACGAAGCTCAGCTACCGAATTACTTGATGCGGTTACGAAACAAATAGGCTTCCCGACGGTGCTCGTGAACAATGCTGCTTACTCCGTAAATGATGGCTATCAGCATTTGACCGCAGAATTATTGGATCGTCACTATGAAGTGAACATGCGCGGAACGATGTTGTTAAGCGTCGAATTTGCTAAACGGTTTGCACAAACAGGATTAAAAGCAGGTAGAATTATTAATATGACCTCCGGCCAAGCCAAAGGTCCTATGGTAGAAGAATTAGCCTACGCGTCTACTAAAGGGGCGATTACTGCATTTACTTCCACATTATCTGCCGAGATTGCACCTTTAGGTATTACGGTGAATGCCGTTAACCCTGGCCCCACCGATTCCGGTTGGATGACAGAAGACATAAAAGCATACTTAGAACCAAAGTTTGGCTTAGGCAGAATTGGTGCTCCGGAGGATGCTGCGCGTCTTGTTAACTTTCTAGCTAGTGACGAAGCAGCATGGATTACCGGCCAAGTGATTGATTCAGAGGGTGGCTTTCTTCGAAATTAGTGTGGAATCGATGCGTCATTTTTTTGCTGCATCGGAGATTTCTCTTCTTCTGTTTCAAACAACTCAGACAGATTGTATGTAATGCCGAGGGAATCCAAAGAGATCACCGTATCCCCATCTTTTTCTTGAATGAAAAACGCTTCATCCTCAGAATCATTCGTATTCGTTAACATAGGTTGGAGCGTTTTTTGAAATAAAGAGGTTCCGGTATTAGCTACATTGGACCCTTTTTCTAATACTTCTTTCGGCGTAAAATCAAAAAATACGACGAGCGCGAGCCCCACCACGACTAAAATCGTGGCTGCTTTAAATAACGATTTCACAATAGAAGTGACCACAACCCAGGCTGCTCCAATTGCTAGTACTCCTAGGAGAGGATGATCCAGAAGGTAATTGATTGTTTCTTGCATCCTTTAAGACCCCTTTCTTCGATGTCGACTCATTCTGTACTAGTATCTATTGTTATTCGCTATTTTAAACAACGCTTCTACAAGAAATTCGGGGCTTTCGCTTTTCATTACATCCCATCTAACACCATACAATCCCATTCAGATTTTATTAATTGTTAGTAAAACATAAAAAATAAAAACAACATATAATTATTGAAAAAGAGAAGAAGAATAATCTATTAACACTCCCGAAATAATTAAAAAAGCTCCCAAAATTAGTGGTACTTTCTTTTGATTTATACTTTTTTTCAAGTTGATATATGATAATCCCAACAAGAAGGATGTAAATTCCACCATAGTTCACTGAAACCGAAGTAGTATTAAGATATTGAAATACACCCGCTAACGAACCCATAACAAAAATAATTAATGGAATTCTTAATTGACAAGTCAAAAAAACACCTCAATTTATAGAAGCTTTCTAAAATCAAATATAGGTTATAACTGTGAATAGTCATAGATGCTTACAAGCTACAAGTAATGGATCACCTCCCTAAGAGTAAAATCACCCTACAAATATATGTATCAGGATACTAATACAACTATTACCACGTTATATAAATACTTTTTTTAAATAATTACTAAAATTAGGGATTAAAAAAAGAAGTTTACTAGTGAATCTGTATTAAAGATTTCATTTTCAAGATTGATTAACTTTCGTGAAAATATAAAATTAAAAGAAAAACATCTATTAAAAAAAATAAAGTCACACTAGTGAATTTACATAGTTTAGTAGGTGTTTTGACCTTGTTGTCGAATTGGTTCCTTTAACGCGAACTCTTCGTTATTTAGAATAGCAAAGAAAGAAATGTAGGTCTTCCACTTTTCATTTTTAGTAATAGAGTAATCAATTAGGTATTAACTAGCTTGGAAAAGGTTCGGCAACCATATCTCCTTTATTTTTCCTGAAGAATTTTACTCGATTATCCAATAAGTATCGAAATTGTGCGGTTCGTTGAATTTGGTTCATCATTGATCCGTAGGAAACGTCGACTTTGATAGAAGTTCCATTTTTGAAGTGAACGATCGTCTGTTGAAAAGAAGTTTTTTCAAGTCGATCAATATGGGAATGAGCAATCCATGAGCAATTTGGATTCTGAGGTGAGGTGGTTGGAAAGAAGTACATCCCACTTGAAGGATCCATAGAAATAGGTGCTTTATGTGTAATACCACAGACTTCTTTAGTTCCGTCCTGCCGACCTTTCAGACTACTTCCAAAAAACTTACACCCTTGATCAACTAACTTACTTGGAGAGGAGGAAACATAGAAGCTATCTTCTACTTCTAAGATAAGACAAACTGGTGCACCATCTACCGTTTCTTTCACAATTGCACACGTATTCGGGGTAATTTCGTATTCATTTAACAATTTTCTATCATCCTTTCGCAAAATGGTAAATGAAAAGCGAAAGACCTACTACAAATGTACCATATCTCTCTAAATACTGTCCATATTTTTCCAAATTATCCATTAAAAATACATTTTATCGGTATAAGGTGCACCAGCTTCTTCAGGAAAGACTCGTTCATAAAGTTGGTTGTCATCCAAGCCAAAATCAGGATTTAAAACAGAATTAATCTCAAGCTCGAGCCGCTCTTTTTCCTTCTCCATCGAACCACCTCCTTTTCCCTTATTGTGAACGTAACTCCTTTCTTTTAATCAAAAAGCCTCGAAGCAATCGCTCGAGACTAATCTCTTCTTTCTATTTCTCTTTCTACCATCTGAATCCTCTCTGAGATTGTTGGATGACTAAACCTGAGCCATTTAATCCACCAAACTGGACTGATATCACTTTGCGATTGAACAGCAAGTCGTCTATAACTATCCGCAGCTGGCTGCAGTTCTTCCGTATGTTCTATTGCATATTGATCTGCTGAGGTTTCCATTTCCCTTGAAACCCACATCGAAACCGGTTGGAATACAAACAGCAGGAAAGACGTAATTAGAAGAAGGTATGGTATCGCTCGAACGTCTGTCGGTGCCTTGTGCTCTCTACTGCCCCACCATTTTCGGAATAAGACAGCAAGAAGCCACAAGATAACGAAGCTCATCAGTAAGTAGCCAATTACACCAACGAGAACGTGATGCTTTACATAATGCGCAATTTCATGGGCAAGAATAAATAAAATCTCATCCTCTTTCATGCCTTGTAGGGTCGTATCCCATACAACAATTCGAGCATTGCCAAAGATTCCATTTACATACGCATTAAACGTTGTCGTTTCCGAGCTTTTGTCCATTTGTAGCAAGGTTACATCTTCAATATTAGCTTCTGATACCAGTTGTAAAATATCTTGCTTTAAAGGAGTTTCTTCCATCGGCTGAAAATCATTGTATAAAGGGTCAATCCAAATCGGTTGGACATACACAAGGAATAGTGCAATCGGAATGGATAGGAACCATAATGCCAGCCACCACATCTTCGGTAACCGCTTGATGAATTGAAGTGCTGCAACAATGATAAACATAAGCCCAAGGAAATATAATAGATTACTTATCCCGTAGTCCATAAACCAATCGAGATAGGATTGTTGACTTATTCCATACTGTTTCATGACTTCATACCAACTGAAATCAAATGGGAACGTAATCAGTACATATAATCCAAATAATTTCGTTCCATACCAAAGAACAGATTGTGATTGGCTGCCAGAAAAAGAGAAACGATCCTTGGTTCTTTGATGCTTAATAACCGCTAAAAGTAAAAGCCAATCGAGTGGAATGGTAGTAAAAAACATGGCATGACTTAAGCTAGCAAAGTTACTATTCACAAAGCTATCAAGCGGATATGCGAATAAAAAGTAGCTCCAAATCACAAGAACATACACGATGTAGCCAATTATGTACTTTTTCATCCCTTCCCTCCTTCTATTCAATGAGTATGAATTACTTTTTGACATAAAGGAGTTAACATATACCCTATGTACACTCCTAGTATATTCAAAATAAAATCATCTATATCCCATGCACCCGAATGGCTTAATAGTTGAACAGATTCAATACTTATAATGAGAACGAGTGGAAATAGAAAATTCATTCTTTTACTTCTACTAGGATAACTAGCTTTCCACCACAGACCAACAGGAATGAAAAGTCCGATATTGGCTGCTAAATTATAAAACGCAATTAAAAAAGAAACGCGCCCGCTTAAATAAAACTGTATCGTTTGAAACGGAATGAGATTGATCGTTAAGCCTCCTGTACTAGAAGGACGGAAAAATAGAAGGACGATAAGACCAATACTGTAACATGCAAACAAACTAAGTAAAAAAGATTTTGGAATATATATGGAGGCGCTTCTCATCCATAGTGCTATAAATAGAAAGAAGGTGGTCCAGCAAACCCAAGTCACAACGATGACGATGGAATGCAAATACACGATTAACGGTTGAAGAAAGGGGTACACCATACAGAAAATAATTTGAGATAGAACAAATACCCAAATGACAAAACGCTTCATGCGAACCACGCTTTCTAGAAAAAGACCTCTGCGAGAGGATCAAGCAGAGGCTCTTTTTATCTTTAATACATCAAATCAATGAACTCTTCTTTAGATATGTTTCCTAAGTAATGTTTAATATCTAAATCACTTAACGCTTCTTCGATTTGTTTTCGCTCATAACGAATGCCAGTCAATCGTTCTTCAATATCACTTACTTCCCCTACACCGAAGAAGTCTCCATAGATTTTCGCGTTTTCAATCATCCCTTTGTTCACGTTTAAGCGGATATCTACGAGGCCAGCTGGGAATTTATGCGACTGCTGGATATTGGATGCAGGAGATTTTCCGTAGTTCCACTCCCATTTTTGATAGCGCTCTTCTGATAGTTTCTTAATGTTATTCCAATCCTCATCGGTAAGCTCATAAGTCGGAACATCTTCTACATTTTCCACGCCGAAGATGTTGCGTAAAATGATTCCTTTAAATTCATCCATAGATACTTTTTCATCCATAAATTCTGAAATATTCGCAACACGACTACGTATGGATTTAATTCCTTTTGATTCGATTTTTTCTTTCCGTACATTTAATGCAGACACCACATGTTCAATTTCGGAATCATACATTAAGGTACCGTGACTGAACATACGTCCGCGTGTTGAAAATTGAGCATTCCCAGATATTTTTCTTCCATTTGCCACTAAATCATTACGACCTTGTAATTCAGCAGGAACACCTAGCTTGTTCAACGCTTCTACAACTGGTTGTGTAAACTTCGCAAAATTGTGGAAGCTATCTCCATCATCCTTCGTAATAAAGCTAAAGTTTAAATTTCCTAAATCATGATAAACCGCTCCACCACCAGAAAGACGACGAACAACATGAATTCCGTTATCCTCGACATACTTCGTATTGATTTCTTCAATTGTATTCTGGTTTTTTCCAATAATAATGGATGGCTCATTAATGTAAAAAAGTAAATATGTATCGTCTGCGCCAAAATTCTTTAACACGTATTCCTCGATTGCAAGATTAATATGGGGGTCCGTTATCCCTTTATTATCAATAAATTTCACGAGAATCCTCCTCTATTTTTTACTCCTTATCCATTGTAAATCAAACTTGCCCTATCGACAATTTTCCTGACTAGGATTCAAACGTATATCCTTCCTTAGCTAGCGAAATTTCTCCCGAAAAGTAGTGACGTGCTTCTGTTAACAACTGCCCATGTGTTCCATGGTGCGGTAAATGACTGAGTAGCAAAGTCTTTACTCCTGCTTTTTTGGCAATTTCGGCCCCTTCCTTACTGGTCATATGTCCTGCAGCCGACCCATCCTGTTCTCCATAAAAGTTACAATCGGTTATTAACAAATCAGCTGACTGTGCAAACGGGATAAACGATTGTTGAAATGACGAATCCGCTGTGTACACGATTGCGGACTCCCCATCTGTTATACGCATGGCATAACATGGGACAGGATGCTTAGTCAGCAAAAATGTAATTGAAAACGGGCCGATCTCTAGTGTTTGATTCGGGTCATAGCCAATTGCTTTTGTATATTCATGGCTCAAGCTTTGAAACCCTTCTGGATCCTCTTGGTGGCCATAGATTGGCAGTATATCCCTCGTTCCATGCATCACATTCTGAACAAGCCAAGCATATTGAAGTACTCCAATATCGGCAATATGGTCTTGATGGTAGTGGGATAACAATACAGCATCTAACTCCTTGACGGGTTTAACATGTTGTAAGCGAGATAAAGCCCCACTCCCACAATCCACTAACAAAGAAAACCCATCTTGCTCTAATAAGTAGGAAGAAGTAGCGCCACCCGCCTCAGGGTATGCACCCCAAAATCCAATGACTGTTAATTTCATGACATTCACCTCATTTTAAAATTGTTATAAAACAATATGTTGAATTTAATTAACTGTTATAATACAATTAAATTACTATAAAACAGGAGGGATTCACTTGAAGAGCATCGTTGAGTTTTTTCGTACCTTGCCTAAGAAAAAATGCTCAAAGTGTGGCAACAGCATACTAGAGAAAGCGGATTGCTATGGAAATGTATGTGATGAATGTGACCATCCCGCTAGATAATAATCATTGTACCCGATAGCAGCTTACCTATAAGCTGCTTTTTTTATTATAGTATAGGATGTACAATATCATATTAATGTATGGGAATTTTGAAAAGATAAGGAGGATTCTTAAGACTATTTGGATAATGTTTACGATCACGTTTTGTTTTTTAGCTGCTTCTGATTCATACTTTAAAACGACGAAGAAGATAAAAGAAGATAAGGAGGAAATCATTGGAACAAATTGTACAGATGTTGATAAGTATTGGCTTCGTTTTATTTATTTTATTTTCCTTCATCGTATTTCATTGCATAAAAAAATAGAGGTAAAACCCTCTACCGAATTCTACCTCTATCAACATGAACAAGTTTAGTTTAAAAATGTAAGAACTTGCTCAACCGCAGCTTTTCCTTGATCAATACAATCTGGAATACCAATACCTTCATAAGAACTACCTGCTAGAAACAACCCTGGAAGCTCTTGTTTCATTCCTTCTCGCACTGAACTAATCCGGAGCTTGTGCCCAACAGAATATTGAGGCATTGCCTGCTTCCATCTCGTTACGACAGAGAAATCTGGTTCTCCAGTGATATTCATAATTTTTTTAATATCCTGTAGAGCGATTTCTACGATCTCTTTATCCGAAAGGTCAATTACTTGTTGATCATCAGGCTTCCCAACAAAACACCGTAGTAATACTTTTCCTTTTGGAGTGGAGGTAGGCCATTTCTTGTGTACCCACGTACACGCTGTGATTCGATAACTACTATTACGAGAGACCACAAATCCTGTACCATCAATATCTTTTTGAATAGCAGATGCATCAAATGCAAGTGCAACATTCGCTACAGAGGTTGCTTTCATTTGATGCAACGGCTCAACAAAGGGATAATCACGAAGCATATGTGCGGTCGCAAAGTATGGGGTAGCCATGACAACAGCATCCGCCTCCATTGTTTCTTGATTTCCTAACAGAATATCATATTTGGAATCCCGACGTTTTATCTCTGTTACCTCTGTTTCTTTCCAAACCGTTCCATCTTCTAGCTTCGCTTCTACTGCATGAACGAGTGATTCCAACCCGTTTTTTAATGAATAGAACATACTTGGCTTCTTCTGTTTCCGATTAGACTTTGGTGGCTTTGGCACCGTTTTTTGTAACCCTTTTACTAAGCTCTGATGTTCTTGCTCTAGGTCATAAAAGTTTGGGAAAGTAGACATCAAGCTCAAATCGTCAATATCCCCAGCATAAATACCAGATAACAACGGCTCAATTAAATTTTCTACGATTTCGTCCCCTAACCGGC
The DNA here is from genome assembly GCF_007301515.1 of Radiobacillus deserti. Lineage (GTDB taxonomy): Bacteria > Bacillota > Bacilli > Bacillales > Amphibacillaceae > Radiobacillus > Radiobacillus deserti. Next base: position 1,110,517 of record NZ_CP041666.1, on the reverse strand, counting down.
GACGAAAAAATAAGCCAAGTGATTGATCAGGTTGTGCTTTTCCTTTCGGTAAGACGAAATCAAAGCCTGCTCTTAGTTTTCCTTTCCATGAGAAAAGCGATGATTGCAAGAACGGTTTCACTTGGGTTGGAACGCCCATAAATGAACCACTTGGCATTTTATGAAGCTGATCATTTACAAGTATGTAGGATTGACCTGTTCCATTTTTAATCAATTCGTCTTCTAACCCAACGTCTTTCACCAATTCTGCAGCTGATTTTTTTCGAATTAAGAAAGAATCTGGTCCTCTCTCAATGGTAAATCCATCTTTCTGATAAGACATAATCTTTCCGCCTAAGCGACCACTAGCTTCGATTAGCTTTACTTCATAGGGTAGCTGCTTTTTCTGAATCTCTTCTTGCAAATAATAGGCGGCAGTAAGACCTGTAATACCGCCACCTATTACAACTATTTGTTTATTATCGCTCATGATTGATCAGAGCTTTTATATTTTGTTAGAACAACATTAGCTAGTGTATCGATAAATTGTGGTGCTACATTTGGCATCTCTGGGCGATAATAGTTTGCTCCCAGTTCGTCACAAACCACTTTACACTCATAATCATTATCGTAAAGGACTTCTAAGTGATCTGCGACAAATCCTACCGGCGCATAGACGAAAGATCGGTAGCCTTCTTGCTCATACAAATCCCTTGTTAAATCCTGAACATCTGGTCCAAGCCAAGGATCTGGTGTATTCCCTTCACTCTGCCATCCGAGCGCATAATTTTTAATCCCAGTAGATTCAGAGATTAAATCCGCTGTTCTTTTTAATTGATCCGGATACGGATCTCCATTTTGTAGAATTTTTTCTGGTAAGCTATGTGCAGATACCACTAATACAGCTTTTTCACGCTCTGCGTCATCCATCCCATTAAAAATAGCAGAGATTTCATCCGCCCAGTATTTAATAAATCCTGGTGCATCATACCAACTTTCTACCGACGTGATAGTTGTAACACCATATTTGTCTGCTTCTTTTTGAGCTCGTCCATTGTATGACTTTACACTAAATGTAGAATAATGTGGTGCCAATACAATAGAAACAGCTTCTTCAATCCCATCGTCCGCCATTTGTTTTACCGCATCTTCAATAAATGGCTCAATATGTTTTAATCCTAAGTATGGAACGAATTCTACTTCATCTTGCATTTGGTTTAACTTTGCTTCTAAAGCCTTTGTTTGATCTTGTGTGATTTTAGCCAACGGAGAAATTCCGCCAATTGCTTGGTAACGCTCTGTTAAATCTGCAAGCATTTCTGGAGTTGGTTTGTGTCCATGACGAATATCCGTATAATATCGCTCGATATCCTCTTCCTTATAAGGAGTACCATAAGCCATTACGAGTAATCCTACTTTTTTCTTAGTCAAGATTTCCACCTCTTACATGCATAGTTTTATTCATTCTATTTATAGGCGTGAATGAGTTCTGTTAACTTCATTAATGTTGCTGGTTTAATTTCAGGAGTAATCCCATGCCCAAGATTAAATACAAAGCCTGGTTGCTTTGTACCTTCCTCTAAAATGGCATGTGCTCTACTTTCAATCGTATCCCAATCCGAAAGTAAAATGGCTGGATCCAAATTCCCTTGCAAGGTTTTCGTAATCCCAAGATTACGCGCTTCCGTGATAGACATGCGCCAATCTAATCCTAGTACATCTACCGGCAAGTCATTCCACTCGAGAATTAAATGACGTGCTCCTACCCCGAACATAATCAAAGGAACACCTTCCTCTTTCAACTCTGAGAAAATTCGATGCATGACTGGCTTCACGTACGTGCGATAATCGGAAACATTTAACGTCCCAACCCAGGAATCAAAAATTTGAATCGCACGAGCTCCTGCACGAATTTGTGCTTTAACATACGTAATGACCATATCACCCAGCTTGTCCATAAGAAGGAACCAAGCTTTTGGATCACTGTACATCATTGCTTTTGTCTTATGATAGTTTTTGGAAGGCCCACCTTCAATCATATAGCTTGCAATTGTAAATGGTGCGCCACTGAACGAAATTAACGGGACATCTAGCTGTTCCTCCGTTAGAAGACGAATCGTCTCTAATACGTACGGAACATCAGATTCCGGATCAATTTCGCCTAATCTTTCAACGTCTTGTAGGGAACGAATCGGCTGATCAATGACAGGGCCGATTCCTTTTTTAATTTCTACGTCCACGCCAATTGCTGGGAGTGGAGTCATGATATCTTTGTATAAGATTGCTGCATCTACCCCGTATTGCTCTACTGGCAATCTAGTCACGTAAGCACATAATTCTGGCTGATGGGTAATCTCAAATAATGAATACTTTTCTTTTAACTCTCTATATTCCTTTTGAGATCTGCCCGCTTGTCTCATATACCACGCTGGCACATGATTAGTCGCTTCCCCACGAAACGCCTTCAAGATAGTGTCGTTTATTTGTCTCGACATGATTTTCACCCTTCGTTTCTAGTCCATTCCATTAACCACTATAACTATTTATTCCCTGTCTGTATAGCAATTGATACTAATTGTCACGAATTTGTTCACTTTTTGTCTACTATTGGTCTTTTTTTCAAATGAGGCTGGAACAAAAGTATAGTAAGCAATAATAAAACGAACAATTTAAATAGTGCCTATACCCCGCTCCGGAAATATACGACGCTTTCCGCGGGCGGCTGGTGAGCCTCCTCGTGCTGACGCACGGTGGGGTCTCACCGATGCCTTTTTCCCGCTGGAGTCTACGTATATTTCCGGAGCTAGTATAGGCTGTTGTTCGGCTTTTCGGCTTATCCTTTTCGTTATGTCCCAGCCCCAAGCAAATAATGTTGGGATTTCTTCCCTTTACCTGAAAGACAACGTAACCTGATTGGATGCTTTTCCTGTTTCATTCGTGAGCGGGTTGTACGGTTGAATATAATAGGTGTTTTCTCCAAAGAAATTAATCCCCTTCACCCGATACTCCCCTTCTCCTTTAACTTCTCCAATCTTCTCGTCTCCGTCCTCTGTTACCTTATATATGTGATAAACAACACGATTATCCGTACTTGGTGTCCATGTAAGCGATGCTTGTAAAATGGAGAAACCACCGAATTTATAGTCTGCTTTTAAGTCTTCCACAACAGGTAACGTAATAGGCTCCTGTAATTCTTCCACAGAATCAGGCTTTGTAAACGTAGAAGCTTGCTCCCTGTATTGATCAACCTCACGCAGTATGTTTTTCGTAATAGTCGTTGGTACTTCACTACCTTTGGTTAAATAATGCTTGTCATCTGATTGATCATACCCAACCCACATTGCTGTAACGATGTCAGGTGTGTAACCGACAAACCAAGCATCTTTCACCATGTCCTTCGCTTTAGGATGTTGAGTAGTTCCGGTTTTCCCTGCCAAGGCTTTCTCGTAATCTCCACTAGTTGCAGTACCGCGCTGAACAACACCTTCTAGCATTCTCGTCATGTTCCAAGCAACCTGCTCACTAAATACATTCGTTGTTTCGTATCGGGCTTCCGCTACCACTTCATCATTTCTATCGTAAATCGTATCCACTGTATAAGCGTGTATAACTTCTCCTTGATGAGCAAAGGCACGATAACTTTCTGCCAATTGCAACGGTGTCAGTCCTTCTTTTAGTCCACCGAGGGCAATCGATAAGCCCTTATCCGGAATAGATAGGTTCATCTTTTCTAAGTAATCCTTCGCATAGGTTATACCAATTTCATCTAGCAACCAAACTGCTGGGGCATTTTTGGACTCTTGAATGGCTTCAACCATGGAAACTGACCCTTCATACTGTTCATCATAATTGTGAGCAGTATAGTCCCCGTAGCTTCTTTTTTCATCTGGAAGAAGCGTGTATGGTTGATAGTCTTCTTTCATCATCGCTGGCCCATATACTGCTAAGGGCTTCATAACAGATCCTGGTTGGCGTCGAACCGTTACACGACTCAAATCACCGAGCTTATAATTTCGTCCACCAATCGCAGATAGAATTCCGCCTGACTTTTGATCGACTGCTACAAATGCTGCTTCAATACCGGATTCTGAACCAGAGAACGAGGCTTCATTTTGTAATTGCTCATAGGCTATCCTTTGAGCGTTCGGATCTAGGTTTACAACAATCCGATAGCCACCTCGTTTTAGCTCATTAAACGAAATATCAAACGTATTCGTTATTTCCTGTAGTACTAAGTCAATATACGAATCCAACCATGGTTGTTCTTTCTCTTTTTGGAGGTTGAGCTCCAATGTTTTACCTTGAAGCTGAACCATTTGCTCTGTTTCAAGCATATCTAGTTCATTCATTTCTTGAAGAACAATATTCCGGCGCTCCAAGGCTTTTTCTGGATGGTCTATGGGAGAATAAGAATTAGGTGCTTTTGCTAATCCCGCAAGGAGCGCCCCTTCACTAACCGTTAAGTCCTTTACATCCTTACTAAAATAATACCGCGAGGCTTCCTGAATTCCGTACTTCCCATGTCCAAAGTAGATTTCATTCATGTAATACTCTAATAGTTTTTCTTTTGTAAAATTCCGGTCTAAGTAAATAGCAGCCATTACTTCCTTTGTTTTTCGCATCCACGTTTTGTCATTGCTTAAAAACAGGTTTTTTGCAAGCTGCTGGGTAATCGTACTTGCTCCTTCTTTTTTACTCATTGACAAAATATCTCGTGATAGTGCACGCATTACTGACTTAAAATCGACACCGGCATGCTCGTAAAATCGATTATCCTCAATCGCTACGAATGCATTCGCCACATATTCAGGAATATCCTCAAATGAAACGTTTGTTCGATTCTCATCATAAATTCTTTTAATGACAATCCCTTCTCTTGTTTCAATGGTTGTCGCTTCTTTCAATATTAAATCCTTTTCATCCACTACAAACCTACCGCCAAACAATATAAATAAATAGCCAATAATTCCTAGAACAACTATGCTTCCTACTATATATAATGGCCATGCCCATTTCAAAGAGAACTTAGCCATATATTCTTTCCATTTCACGTCTTTCCCTCTTTTCCAAGTGATGCATGGTACTTATTATACACGGAAAGAATAGGTGGATGAATCGTAATCCACGAATCCTTCCCTATTTGTCTTACTTGATTAGATAATTCTTTGATTGGTAAACTAAAGAAAATATTAGACTTTTGAGGAAACAGGTGAAAAGTATGTATGCATTTATGACGAATGGTACGGTTGATTTTCTAGAAAAATATAAGCAAAAGCAAACAGACAAACATATTCTACTCATGCAAGGAAATGGCAATACAGTGGCTTATTATGAGGGAACAGAAAAGAAAATGTTTGAAGTACCACGCAAATACGATGTCGTTCTTTCTACAGGTTCTCTTCAAGATCACGGGTTTGTCGTTATGAATAACATCCCGGTAACGGATGAAGGTAAGCCTTTATTCGAGGATCAATTTCGAAATCGCGCTTCGTATATCGAAGCAGAACCTGGATTTCTAGCGTTTCGCTTGTTACGACCGCATAGTGGAAATACGTATATTGTCATGGTTCAATGGACATCCGAATCAGATTACGAAAGATGGAAAAATTCAGATTCCTTTAAAAAATCGCACCAAAAAACAGCTGGTGCACAGCAAACTCCAGCATTTTTCTCTGGAGCTCCTTATATCGGTACGTACTATATGATAGACGATAAGAAATAAAGCTTGAGGCTATGCCTCAAGCTTTATTTCTACTCTTCATCTAAAATATTCTCATGGATAAATGTATCCCATGTTTCCACAGGCTGTTCCCCATCGATACGTGCAACTTCTTCACCATTTTCAAAGTGGATCAAGGTTGGAGTTCCATTAATATTGTACGTATCCCATGGCTCTTCAAACTCCCATATATTTAATTTCTTCATATCTATCCCATAGTCTTCCATCATCGGAACTAAAACAGGCGTCGTACGCAAGCAATGTTCACATCTGGGACTATAGAAATATACGGTCACATCTTCCTTATTTTCTAGCTTTTCTTGAAGCTCATCTGGAAGAATTTGATTTTGATAGTTTGGGTCATCCAGTTGTTCAATGGTTGCTGAGTCCAATGTTTCTTTTCCGTACGGATTTCCTTCAGCTGCTTGTTTTTTCTGATATTGAACGACAAATGCAAGTGCAGCAAATAACAATATGATAACACCTAAAAAGAGGAACATTTTATTCTTCATTGGTCACGTCTCCTTTGTTGAACCAGTAACGTTACGTGTAAGAAAAAAATGATAATAAATGCTACTAAAGCTAAGAAAGGAATCGTAATAAATCCAAATACATTTATGTATTCTGTCGTACAGGGAATAATCCCACAGGATTCACCAGCTTCTCTTAAAGCGGGAACCTTTTGCAAAATGTAATGATACGTAGACACAAACATCCCAATACCACTCATTAATACTCCTGGAAAAGCAAATCTCATGTCCTTTTTTACGACTGCATAACCGTACATAATCACTAACGGATACATTAGGATTCGTTGATACCAGCACAATTCACATGGAATAAAATGCATGACTTCTGAAAAGAAGAGACTGCCTAACATGGCAACTACAGATTGTGCCCATATTATAAAAAGAATGGTATCTTTTTTCTCTTGCCCGTTTGCCATCATTTCCACTCCTACCACTTATATCATACGTATTATACTAGTCTTGTCCGAAAAGCAAAAGGGAATATTATCTCATTTTCGAAATAATCCATTTTTGTGCGCATAAACTGCGGCTTGGGTTCGATCGTGAACATCTAACTTACTCAATATGTTACTAACATGCGTTTTAACTGTTTTAATCCCAATAAAAAGCTTTTCACCAATTTCCTGATTCGTTAAGCCATCCCCGATACACATAAGCACTTCTAACTCCCTCTCTGTCAGTTGCTCATGAGGCTTAGCACTTGTATCACGGAAGCTAGTCATCATTTTGCTTGCTACCTTCGGCTCGATGACATTTTCACCTTTATATGCTTTTTTAATAGCAGTAACGATTTCTTCTGCGGTCGACGTTTTTAATATGTAACTAAAGGCACCAGCTTCCAGCGCAGGAAATACTTGCTCATCATCATAATAGCTAGTTAGAATAATAATTTTGCAGGTTGGGTAGCTAGTCATAATTTGCTTCGTAGCTTCAATTCCTGTTCCATTTTCCATAATGAGATCCATCAACACGACATCTGGCTTCTGTTCTAAAACTACCTTCGCACCTTCATCTCCACTGAATGCCTCTCCTACAATTTCCAAATCTTCTTCTGTTCGCAGGTAAGCAATGACCCCTTTACGAACTACTTCATGATCATCAACGACGACAACTCGAATCATTTCCCTTTCACCTCTATATGTTTTCTGTCTAAAATGCACTGAACTTGCAATCAAAGTGGGATACGAATGTCTATATGTGTTCCTTCACCTTTGTTCGTTCGAATAGCGAACGTACCGCCTAACTCTTCACAGCGTTCTTTCATCGTTTTCAATCCATAAGATGTTTTCTTCCGTTCATCTGTTTCTAAGTCAAAGCCTTGTCCATTATCCCCAACGTGAACAAACAGCTCTTTTTTACTTCTTGTAATCTCAATCGAGACCTCTGATGCATTTGCATGGCGTAACGTATTGGATAACGATTCTTGTACAATTCGGAAGAGATGTTCTTCTGTGGATTGGGAAATACCATCAATTTCTTCTAGCTGAAGGTGAAATTCGATTGGACACTTTTGCTTCAACTCCTCAACTAATTTATGAATACCAGAAATTAATGGCTCTCCTGATAAATCTACAGGACGCAAATGAAGCAATAGCGCTCGCATTTCCGTTTGCGCTTTTAATGCAGTGGACGAAATATCTTCTAGTTGCGACTTCGCTAATACAGGGTCTTTTTCTAGGATTCTTAAGGTGGCTTGTGTCATCATGGTTAACGCAAATAGCTGTTGACTAATTGCATCATGCAAATCACGTGCGAGCCTTTGCCTCTCTTCAATCGCTGCAGCTTTGTGAGCTGACTTCGCATACTCAGACTTTTCATCTGCCATCCGTTGCAACGACTTCACTTGGCTTTTTAGTTTTTCTCCAAGTTCGTTTAATTCATTACCTATCCTAGCAATTTCATCATCCTCATTAAAATAGACTCTTGAAGAATAGTTTCCTCGAGAAAGCTGTGTAATCAAAACAGATAGATAATCCATTCGGTCTTTCATGTCTCCACTTGATTTAAAACCAACATAAAACGAAAATATGAATCCAATTAAAACATAAGATATTACGAAAACAAAAATACTTATAGCCGACAACCAAACTGGCTCAAACACCACGTAAACGGACAATAAAATGGCAAGCAATGTCACAGTATTTAAGAACAATCCGTATAAATGGGAGCGAATATAGGTGTATCGGATCGTGTTTAAACGTTTTAACATAAAGGCACCCCTAAACCTTATTCACTTTGATGGATCCGGCTTTAAGATTAAGATAGATATCCAACTTTCGTGTTGCGGTTTCATAGTTTTCTGTTTCAAAATTTAACTCGCGGTTCACGCCATCGATGGAGTCCCCGAAAAGCTTTATATCTCCTGCTTTAACCTCCGCTTTCAAGCGAAATTCTAAATTTTCCGGCATCATAATACGAATATCTCCGACCCATCCTTGGATGCTGATAGGAATTTCTTTATCTGGAATAAATGCTTTGGTAAAATCAATTTGATAATCTCCCACCGCATTCCATAAGTCCATAGGCTCGACTTTCCAGTTTGGACTATTGAACTTATGATCTCCAATCACAAACTTTTTCTTGTTCTTTAACGCTTCTTCTTTATCTTTATGACTATCCGTATCAAAGATAAATTGGAAGTTTCGTTTCCGCTTCCGTTTACGAGAAGTACCAAAAATACTAAACCCTAAAAAGACAATAAGCATTGGCCATAGCTTATACACATCCCAAAACGCGAACGTCAAGATGTGAAAACGGTCTAGTAGTAGCAAGCCTCCGAAGATAACTAAAAAAAGTCCCGGCCAAACTCCACCTTGTCCTCGAATGGCATCCACCAACCATTTACATCCTAATAAAACAAAAAAGGTTGGATAGATATAGGCCCATGCTTCATCCATTTCCCATTCTATAACAGCTAAATTTTCTAATATTAAAGCAACCCCCGCTAATATAACAACGATTGCAACGATATTTCGAAAAAAGTGGTTGCGTTTCATGTTTCTTCACCCTTTACTTGTCTGATTACATAGATTCGTCATAAAATGTGAAAACCCTCTAAATCTATAAAGATACTTGTTATATCCAATGGAAAATTTTACGATACTTCAGCACTAGCTTCTTGTTTACTAAATTGATAGCCTAAAATACGTTTATTTCGACTATTGGCTAATGCAATCAGCATAACCATAATACCACCTGTTGCAATAATGTACTGAATATTTACCCCCATAGCAATAAGGGATGAGGTAACGGCATAGGATACTGGGATTAGTCCCGTAGACACAGTCATTAGAACACTCATCACACGCCCAAGCATCTTCTTTTCTGTCGACTGTTGAAGCATCGTTACAAGTGGAATATTTACAAGCTGGGTCATAAAACCCATAGTAGCAACAAAACAAGCACTTGCAATCAGATGAAAGGAAGCTCCAGTTAACACATAGAGTAAACCTAGTCCGAACGTACATTGAATTAATACGAGTCCAGGTCGTTTTAAATTTTTACGAGTAGCTAAAAGAATGGCTCCAGACAAGGCTCCAATTCCTAATGCACACTCCATAATTGTCAATCCGAGTGCATTCGATTCAAAAATATCCTTTACAATGATCGGTATTCCAATCGACAATGGACCCGAGAAAAAGAAGTTTATAAATAAAGCCATAACCATAATATTTAAAAGTAATTTGTTTTTCATCATATATACAAAGCCATCTTTTAATTCTTCTAACGGCTTCTTCGAAGATTTTGCTTCATTTTCTGTGATTGTAATTTGTAATACAGTCAAAGATGCTATAACTAACATAACAAAGGAAACGATGAATACACCTGTAAAGCCTAAAAAAACAATCATACTTCCGCCTAACGCAGGTCCTAATATTGGACTAATCTGTTGTGCCATCTGCATTAAGGAGTTTCCTCTTTGTAATTGATTCTCCTCCAATAAGGTCGGCGTCAAAGAATTCATTGCAGGATGGCTAAATGCATCGGATATCCCGAACAAAACAGCCATTACAATCAAGTGCCAAACCGCAATTGTATCGGTCCATACTAATAAAATCAGTATAAATAATAACAGAGCCCTCGTCATGTCTGACAGAAACAAAACGGTTCGCTTATTAAATCGATCCGCGATTACCCCACCAGATGTTAACAGTAGCAACCGGGGAACAGATGCTGCAAAAAATAGCATACCAAAGAAAAATCGGTCATCCGTAATACTCAGCATTAACCACTCTGCACCAATTAAATAAACATAGTAGCCAGGAGCTGAGAAAAAAGCCCCCATTAATAAAAATACAAAATTTCGGTTCCGTTTTATAGATGTACCATCCTTTTGATTATTGTCAGGCATCGATTCGACTGTACTCACTATGTTTTCCCCTTCCAGCTATTATTCTTTAACTTTATTGTAAAGAATAAATCTACCAGCCTTAACGACCGGTAGATTGGTTTTATCTCAGCCTAGAGACGGAAGTGTTTTATGTTTTAGATATACGGAATAATCGATCTTGTAAATAAGAAATAAGAAGGTATAGACCGATCCAAGAAATTAAAAACAGGAAACCAAATGCAAACCCTGCAAGTACATCAGAGAGATAATGAACTCGTATTACAAACCTACTCATTCCAATCAAGAAAATAAGAATAATACCTGACCAAAAAATCCATTGTTTTGTCGTCGTGTTCTTTAAATATCGATACAAGAAATAAATAATCAATCCATATCCTATCAACGACACCATTGCATGTCCGGATGGAAAACTGTATCCTTGTCCCTCTGCAGCCTCCAATATTCGTGGGCGTTCTCTTTGAACGAGTACCTTTATCCAATGATTCATCCGGTAACCAAGGAGCGTTCCCGTAAAGATAAAAAAGCCAGCTAAAAATTGTTTATAATACATTGCAATTAGTATTGCCATAATAATACTGAACGGAGTTAAAAAGGTACCAGACCCCAACTCAGTAATCCATCGAAATACTAGAAAGAAAATATTTCCCTCCAAATTCTTTACAAGTGGAGCTGATAGTCTGTCCATCAGAGGAATTCCTCCGTTCACAATACGAAAGGTCAAGATAGAACTGATGAGCAAAGCGATCGTACTCGCAAGTACAATCCAGATTGTTTCCTTTTTCATTTGTATCCCCTTTCCTCTTTTTACCTTATAAAGTTTATGCATGACAAGTTTCGGGTATTTATAAAATAGAACAAAAAGAAAGGATGATGATTTATGGCTAACAATGTACACAACATTAAAAACAATAGCAAATTAGAGGCATTAATTGATGGGTTGAATGAAGACCTTGCAAACGAATATGCTGCAGCGATTATGTACACGTACAATGCATCCGTCGTATCCGGACTATATCGTTCCATCCTCAAGCCTTTCTTTGAAGATGAAATCAATGACGAAATTGGACACGCTTTATACCTTTCCGATAAGATTACAACACTCGGAGGAACTCCTACTACAACTCCGGTAAAAGTTAAGCAGCTTACGAATGTGAAAGAAATGCTAGAGGAAGCTCGCAAAGCAGAGCAAGATACGATTGAACGGTATGAAAAACGAAAAGAACAAGCAGAAGAGTTAGGCTTTACGGAGCTTGCCGTTAAATTGGACGATATGATTGCAGATGAAACAGGACACAAAGAAGAAATTGACCGCCTATTAATGGATTCTCGATTCTGATACATCAAGGAAATAGAAAGGGGCTGTCTCAAAAGGCCTCTTTGAAATGAAAAAGCCACGGAGATATTCATTTTTCTCCGTGGCTTTTTCGGTGTGAGCTTATTTCCGCTATGAAACAGGCGGTTCCACTCTGCCTGTTTCAGGAAGTTGTGGGCCATCGCGACCAGTCCAAACTCTATCCTTACTTTATCGATCCCACGAAGAGAAAATCGCCGGAACGACCGATTGCCCTTGATATGACCGAACACACTTTCCACCTCCACTTTTCGTCTGGCGTAGATACGTGCTCCTTTGTCACACCAAAGGTTTTCCCTTGCTTCCTTCTTCAGTTGTTCAAATGCCGGGTTATAGTAAACGCGCCGGTTTCCTTTTGCTTTCGTGCACTTTTCTTTTAATGGGCATCCACTACACTCTTCGCATTCATAGACCTTGAATGTTCGCGTATAGCCGTACCGATCGGTACGGTGCGAGTGGAATTGAAAAAGAACTTTTCGTCCATTCGGACAAATGTAATAATCCCCATCCTCCTTGTACTCCCAGTTCATAACCTGACTTGGGTCTTTCTTGAACGAACGGGACTGCTCTTTTCGCATCGTGTTGTAGGGAATGAGTGTTTCAAACCCTTCCTTCTTTGCGTATTTATAATTGACTTCTCCACCATACCCTCCATCAGCGACAATTGTATTAGGGAACGGAAGCTCTCTGGCCTGTAGTTTTTGAATGTGTGGTTCAAAACAACGGGTGTCCGTTGGACGCTGATGGATCGAGTAGCCGAGGATGAATTGATTTTCTGTTCCTGCCTGCACATTATAACCAGGTTTCAGTTGTCCATTCTTCATATGATCTTCTTTCATTCGCATAAAGGTGGCATCCGTGTCTGTCTTGGAATAACTGTTCCGGTCACCGAAGGTGGCCAGCTGGGTTTCATACTTTTTTAAACGAGGTAGGTAGTCCTGGCTCAACGTTTTATAGATACGTCGTTTAGCACGGAATACTTCCTTTTTTTCTTTCTTCTTTTCCTTATCATTTTCTTCTTCGACGGCTTTTTCCGCCTGTTCTACCTGGGTTTCTACCTGCTCGACAACTTTTTCGAGTTGCTCCGAAGTTACTCGCTTGGCAGGAGACCCTTCATCCGGAAGTATTTTTTCATCCATCTCAATGGCATCTTCAATATCCGCGAATGTTTGATCCAATTTTTCCTGTAGTTTTTCTTCGTAACGTTGGACAGATTTTTTCCACACAAACGTGTATTTATTGGCATTCGCCTCGATTTTGGTTCCATCAAGGAAGTAGTTGTCCATGGATATGTACTCTTGATCGATTAGAAGCTTAATCAACTCCGTGAATAAAGGTTCAATAATTGCCTTCATACGTTCTGAGCGGAACCGGTTGATGGTTCGGAAATCTGGTGTCTGTTGGCCGGCCAGCCACATCATCGGGAGATGTTCCCGAAGGGCTTTGGCGATTTCACGGCAGGAGTAGATTTTTTGCGTGTAGGCGTATAAGATAACTTTTGTCATCATTTTGGGATGATAGGAGCTCCGGCCACCCCCTTGGTATTGGGAAAAGAAGATATCATCATTCACCTGTTCCACCATGGCATGAATGACGCGGACCACATGGTCCTCTGGAATTAAATCACTGAAGTCCATTGGTAGAACCAACTGACCCATGTTATAATCAATGAAAGTAGCCGAAGAGTTACTCATAAAAAATCGCCTCACTTTTCGTTTTTTGTTGGTTTGGTCGCTTACATTATAACGAATGAGGCGATTTTTTTGTATGTAAAAGAGAAGATTTTTGCATTGTTGATTGCCAATTTGGGAAGGGAATCGTTTCCCAATGCCACTTTTCCGGCACCAACAGTAATAAAAGAAAAGGGCTGTCCCAATTAGTCTATACAGACTTATGGGACAGCCCCTTTCTATGCTATAATACCTCCAAGGGAGGGATTCATATGTGGAATCAGTTACATCAACGAATAGATGACCTTTATGATGAAATGGTAGAGATGAGAAGGTATTTACACCAGTATCCAGAGTTATCATTCCATGAAAATAAAACGGCGGCCTTTATTGCTGATACATACAAAAAACTCAATATTCCTTATCAAGCTAATGTTGGTGGAAATGGCGTGATTGCCCGATTGAAGGGATCAAAGCCCGGACCAACGATTGCATTTCGCGCAGACTTTGATGGACTTCCGATTCAAGATGAAAAGGATGTACCTTATAAATCGAAGATCGACGGAGTGATGCACGCATGTGGGCATGATGGGCACACGGCAACTCTACTAACGTTGGCAAAAGTATTAAAAGAAGTACAAGAAGAGCTTTTTGGGGAAATCATTTTCATTCACCAACACGCGGAAGAATTAGCACCAGGAGGAGCAAAACCAATTGTAGAATCTGGTGTATTAGAGGATGTGGATTATGTATATGGCAACCATCTTTGGACAAATGCCCCCTACGGAGTTATTCAGACCGCACCTAAAGAGTTTATGGCTGGTGCCGATCGTTTTGAAATCACAATTCAAGGAAAAGGGGGACACGGTGCCATCCCGCATCAAACGAACGATGCCATCGTCATTGGCTCACAGTTAGTGACAAATCTCCAACAAATTGTGAGTCGGCGAATTGATCCACTGGCTACTGCCGTATTAACGATAGGAACATTTCAAGCCGGTACAACCTTTAATATAATTGCAGATAAAGCACACATCACCGGTACCGTTCGAACCTTTGATCCGGAGCTACAAGATTTTATTATTCAAGAGATGGAAAAGGTTATGAAAGGTACAACTACCAGTTACAATGCAACCTACACGTTTGACTACGAAAAAGGATATCCACCTGTCATCAATCACCCAGAACAAGCTAACATTGTTTTACAAGCTGCAGAGCAAGTGAAGGGTGTAGAAAAAGCTGAGATGGTTGTTCCAAGCATGACAGGAGAAGACTTTTCCTATTACTTACTTGAAAAGCCTGGAGCATTCTTCTTCACCGGAGCACAAAAAGAAGGACACATTTATCCGCACCATCATCCTAAGTTTGATATCGATGAGCGGTCCATGGTCCTTGCTGCCAAAACCTTTATAGAAATTTTAAAGAGCTATGATCATTAAGTAAGCAATCGGAGACGGTAACAATTTTGTGCCGTCTCTGCTAAGTGTTCTAAAAATCGCCCATTTGCTACTGCTCCAACAATCGCCCCAAAACCAGGGATGAGCTGCAGCATCTTGACTAAATCAATGGTGTCTCGATATTCGAGTTGAAGGGTCTTCCAGTCCATGTCAGCATGTTCTTCTGTATCCCATCGTACAATCTGTTGAATAACTTCTTTTCGTTTTTCCTCACTTGAAAAAGCGAGCAAAAAGACGTGAAGCAAAAATAATCGTTCCTCTCTACTTCTTACGTCATAACCATAGAGCTGTCCAACATCAAATAGAAACTTCATCTTAATCGCTAAGAGCAGTGGGAAATCAGCCAGCCCTAAAACAAATCCTCCCGCTCCGGTTCCAGCCCCTTCTATCATAGCTGTTTTCTTATACACATTCTTTCTCTCTTGAACCTCTTGTTCTCGCCTCTCTAAATTCCAATCTTTCTCTACTTGAATCGAATAAATATAATCGGAGGAAGTGAGCGATAGCTCAATCATCCGTTTAATACTTTCCGTCACAACTTGATGGACACGATTGGGAATCATTGCGTTTACTTTAGTTTGTAAGTGTTTAGAAGAACGCTGGAAAAGTGATGACTTCTTAAGCAAAGAATGCTGAAACCGTTGTGCTTCTTTAAGTGCTTGACGCTCATATTCCTTTTCATCCATTCCCTCCGCTCCTTCACGCCAGTTGTTTACGAACATAGCCATTCACAAAGAAATAACTAAAAATACTACCGCCAACCAATAGGATAGCAAGCCCTAACCATTGTCCAAGGACTAAGAAAATAAGACTAAACACAAACGTATTTACAACCATAAGCTGGAGCAACCATTTTACAAAAGACTGCTGTCGAACCGATTTTGGAATTGGATATAGATCTATCCATGCTACTGTACGATGGTGCTGCCATAAAGTTGTAAGCTGGAATCCTGAAAGATAAATAAACAGAAATCCAAAAATGATTTTTATCCAAATCGATGGGATGTAAATGATACATAAGCTCCCAATGGCTAATAAACGAATATACATCCCTAAATAGTCACCGCTTCGAATCGTCGTAATGCGATACAAATAATCATACGATTTCAATCGTTGAAAAGGGACGAAACTGATTAATAAACGGACTAGCCAGTGACGCTTCTTTGTTCTATTTTGCAGATGTGGTACGTCCGTAAATAAGTTCGCAATCCGATAAAAGGTGTGCATTTTTAATCGGTCTTTCTCTACAAGTAAGTCCCAACACAACCCTGATTGGCGCTTAGATAAGGAATACGCATATAGCATTAGAAATAATAAAAGTACTGTTGTAATACCAGCGAAAACAATCTCACCTTGTAAATAAAAAAACACCGTCACGATAGATAACAAGGTTCTAGCTAGCTGATCAAAGAAACGAGACTGCGGGTTTCGAACCTTCAACATCCACCATGTTGAAAAAAGAGCCCATATTTTGAAAACGAACACCAATACTAATAAAAGGATGTAATTCTGCGATGTAAAGTCCTCAAACACTGCAAAATATAACGGGGCCTAAACCAGCGAAGATGAGAAACACTAAATAAAGCTGAATGACAAGGCTATATAGTAAGGCATTACGAAAATATGGCCTCATTTTATGCTCTGCTGGAAGTAGAAATACGAGATCTGGTTCTTTTAACAAAGTTTGAATTGGACTGTAGCTTGCAACAAATCCCATCAAAATAGCCATTACCCAGATCGATGGAAACCCTTCAGGGATATCAAGTAGCCATTGCTGATAGTAATAGACTAATGCTGAAAGAATGAATAGCATCACGATAACAAGATGACCATTAAATATATATTTTAAATATCGGCTGAGCTCTTTAAAATGCTCAGAAAAACGTTTTCTAAAAAGCTGTTGAGCATCAAACATGTGCATCTTCTTCCTTCGTTAATTGAACATACAAGTCATCCAAGGTAGCATTCGGCATACGGAATTGCTCTCGTAATGCCTCCAATGTTCCCTGTGCTTTTACTTTTCCATCATGTAAAATTACAAATCGATCACAATATCGCTCTGCAGTTGCTAATATATGAGTGGACATAAGCACACCCGCACCTTTATCCTTCATATCGTTCATTAGTTGAAGGTAGGATTGGATGCCAAGCGGATCTAAGCCAACAAACGGCTCGTCCACGATGTATAGTTCTGGCTCCACGAGAAAGGCACACATAATCATTACCTTTTGTCGCATCCCCTTTGAGAAATGGACCGGAAACCACTTCAGCTTCTTTTCTAATCGAAATTCTTTTAGTAATGGCTGAAGGCGTTGTTCAAACGTTGCTTCGTCTAATCCATACGCCATGGCTGTTAATCTCAAGTGTTCGTAAAGCGTTAATTCTTCGTAAAGAAGCGGCATTTCTGGAATATAGGAAAACTTTCCACGATATGTTTCTGGTGAAGCTTGAAACGTTTTCCCATCTATTTCAATTTTCCCTTTTTTTGCTTGCATGATGCCAATGATATGTTTAATGGTCGTACTCTTCCCGGCCCCATTCAGTCCAATTAAGCCAACAATTTCATTTGGATACACATCAAAGGAAATCCCATGTAATACATTTTTATTCGTGTATCCCCCGACTAGTTGATCTATATGTAGTAAAGGATTCAAACCAGTGTCCTCCCTTTCCTAAGTTTATTATAAAACGGTTTCGAGCCAAGTCTGTTACATCAGAAACTAAGTCGCATTTCTAACTAACGCTTTCTGTCCTAACGTATAAAATAGTACCATTTTCCAGTTCTTTTGCCAAAGATAGTCTGTATGAAAAATGCAATTCCCGCACACAATAATTTTTGAAGGAGCAAGGAAGATTTATGGTAGCTCTTCACAACGTATCTTGTGGTCAACCACGAAATGAGGTGTTGGTGGGAGAAGACTTACTTTTTTTGTAATCCATTTGTTTAACTAACTCAAAAATGAGGTGTTGACGAAAGATTACTCACTTAAGTAATTCAATGGAATCATTCCCCTGGTTCTATTTCATTACGAAAGAAAAAGTGGTCCAGTAACATCTCCTTCTCCTTCAAAGAGCGGGTTATCCTTTAGCGAAAATCACTCCGTTGATTTAAGCTATGCGGATATACCCGCTTCTTTTTCCTTCATCGTCTCCATTCCTTTACAATCCTTGTCCATCCTATATAAAATAGATGCAACGAAACAAAATAATATGAACGAACAGGAGTGGTTTGATGAGTCAAGAAACGAACGATTGTATTTTTTGCAAAATCTTAGCAGGAGAAATTCCATCCGCAAAAGTGTATGAGGATGAAAATGTTTTTGCTTTTCTTGATATTAGCCAAGTAACCAAAGGACATACACTAGTCATTCCAAAGGCACATCATAAAAACATCTATGAAACACCTGCACCAGTTGCTGAAAAGCTATTTTCCAGTGTGCCAAAAGTAGCGAATGCCATCAAAGAAGCATATTCACCAGCTGGATTAAATGTACTTAACAATAACGAAGAAGCTGCCGGTCAATCCGTATTTCATTTACATATCCATTTAATTCCGAGATATGGAAAAGGCGATGGCTTCGGTGCCGTTTGGGAGACCCATACGAAAGAATATTCTTCAGATGACTTACAGCAAATTGCAAGTGACATCCAATCGAAGATTAAAAATTAGGATTCCGCTAAAATCTTATGTTTCTCCTTCCCCCTTTTTGGTACAATGAAAATAGAATGAAAGCTTTTTCAAATATGGATTAATGTGGGGAAAAAACATGAACCTTCAAGGAAGAGTTTTACGTTTTCTTTTGATTATAGTTGGGATTGCAGTTATTCTTCATGTAATCGTCCCACCTGTCTTGTTAGGAATGAGGCCGGACATGATGCTGGCCATGATGTTTTTAGGGATAATGCTTTTTCCAAGTCTCCCTTACGTCTTTTTGTTATCTATTCTCACAGGACTAGTTTCAGCCATAACGACATCTGTTCCTGGCGGAGAAATAGCCAACCTAATTGATAAACCCCTAACAGCACTATTCTTTTACGGGGTATATTTCGTCCTAACAAAGAAAATAGACGCTCAAGTTGCTGCACCTATATTAGCTGCATGCAGTACGATGGTAAGTGGTACTATCTTTTTATTTCTATCCCTGTTTATTGTTGGAATATTTGAAGGGAATTTCTTCACACTCTTCCATACAATAGTAATTCCAACTGCTGTTTTTAATACGATTTTCTTAGTTGTCCTATTTCCAGTAGCAAATCGGATAGTAGATACAAGAAAGTTAGGAATACATGTTTAAATCATAGAAGTAATGTGAACAAGTAGAATAGTTGAAAAAAGAGGTGTTTCAAATGGCAAATGCAAAATCCATACTATTAGGAATGGTTGTAGGTGGTGTCGCAAGTGCAGCTGCTACCCTCCTAACTGCCCCTTCTTCCGGAAGAGAACTGCGAACACAAGTAAAAGAACGCAGTCAAGATTGGGCAAAAGCATTAAATCAGTTGAAAAAAGATGGGGCTCAGCTAAAAGAGCAAATTACTCAAACTTCACGAGAAGGTGTATCATTAATTAAAGACCTTTCTGAAGATATGAAAACATCTATTGATAGTTGGAGAAAAACCGTTGAACCACACCAGAAAAAAATACAAAAACATTTATCCGAAATTGAAGCAAGCTTAAAAGAACTAGAAGAGAAATCTAAAAAAGAATAGTCGTTTTAAAGCATGAGTTCGGCGTGATCCGGACTCGTGCTTTTTTTATGAGGGTAAGATTGGGTGCCCAGCCCCCCCACGATAATTCAAAACGGCATCCCCATAGATGCCAGGAATGCCATCCACATTATCTATTCAGGTTAAGACGGTAAGCTCTCACAATGATACCGTCGTTTGCTGGTTCAAAATCATATTGAGGCAATCGTTCAAATCCAAAGCTTTCATATAATCGCATTGCACCTGTCATAAAAGAGCCTGTATGCAATCCAATGTAAGCATGGCCATTTTCTTTAGCTCTGGCAATACATTCTTTAATCAGTGAGGATGCAATCCCTTTTCCTCTAGCTTCAGTAGCAACGGCTAACATGCGGATTTCTGGATAATCTAATGCTTCCACTTCTCCCTCATATGCATCGGAATGTGGTGGATAAAGAACTACACTTCCTACGATTTTTTCATTAATTACTGCCACAAGTATCTTTGCGCCAGATGTCATGTCTGCTTCGGATGAAACAGCCCTTTTTAATACTAGCCAGTGGTCTTTATTCACCGAGTTTGCATGTTCCGCATAGGCTGCCACTCGCTGTTTTCTTATAAAAGCTAACTCATCGATGTATGCCTCTCTTATAATCATCTTGCAGACTCCCGTAGAAATTTATCTTCCTTCCCGCTTAACGATTGTCGATTGTGCGGGGTGTTCCACTCGGACTCATCCGGTCCCTTCGGAAGGATTTTCACGTCTTCTTTATCTGGATTAATCGTAATAGACAAGTGATAATGGCGCTTAATAGCATCAAAATTAGTCGTATCTCCGAATCCAGACGTTTGATATAAATCTCTTGCATACCCCCAAAGGTTCGGAAATTCTCGTAACAGATTACGGTTCGTATTAAAGGCCGTCACATATGCCGCATCAAAACGAGCCAATGTTGTATAGAGTCTTACATCCGAGTCTGTAATGTAATCGCCAAACAAGAATCGTCTTGTCGCTAACCGTTCTTCCAATAGATCGAGTCGGTTAAAGAGAACATCATATGCTGCTTCGTACGCTTCTTGGGATTGCGCGAAGCCACACTTATAAACCCCGTTGTTTACCTCATGGAAAATGACATCACTTAACGCGTCAATTTCTTCTCGCAATTCTAAAGGATAAAGGTTCGGAGCATTTCTCTTATGAAACCGTGCCCATTCCACTTCGAAATAATTAGTTAAGCGGAAATAATCATTTTGTACAGCTTCTCCTTTTTTCAAATCAATCATCACTGGAACAGTTGGTCTTCCCATATAATCCGGATCTGTTTTTACATATATTTCACTCAAATATTGAATACCTAAGACAGGGTCCACTCTGTTTTCATCCAAAGAAAATTCCCAATCTACTCTGTCAATTCTTGGTCTCATAGGACTGACGGTTCCTAAGCTAATTGCTTCTTCTAACCCCAAAATTCGACGTACGATGACGGAACGATGAGCCCATGGACATGCTGGGCACCATATTAGTCGATATCTTCCCGCTTCAACTGGAAGCTCTTCTTTCGTGCTTCCGAACGGCGTTGTAAATCGGTTGACCTGTCTTTTAAAAGACCCGTCCTTACTAATCTCTTTTGGGTTTTTTGAAGCATTACTAGTATTAAATCGAACTTCACAGCTCGCATCTTTATTGTACTCAGACATACTACTTTCCTCCATCTTCCTCGAATTCGAGATATTTGTCCTATTTAGTATATCGTGATTCACACCTAAATCAAAACATTCCACTCGATATCTCCGCTCATAAAAAAATTAAAAAAGAAGTTACCCTCGTAACGAGAGTAACTTCCTCTTAACCATTTTTTATTCAGCTGGTTGTAGGTCCTCAATAGAATCTACATCCATGTACTTCGGTACAACTAGACCGATTTTCGCACCTTCAAGGTTTGCACCTAGGTCTACTAAGTTATCCTTATGTTCTTCATAAAGGTCACCGTGAGTTCCTGGTAACCAAGCTGCTACCATACCATCTGCTTCGCCACCCGCAATAGATTGCCACATAACTGCGTTATCTAGAGGAGTGATGGTTACGTCAAATCCTTGGTTACGTAGTACTTCTGCTACTACATTTGTAGAAGCAACTTCTGTATCCCACTCTACGTACACTAGTTCAATTTCTTTACCATCTACTTCTTCTGTACCTTTTGTCCACTCAGATACTTTATCCGCATTTTCTTCTACCCATGCTTTTGCAGCTTCTTCAGGGTCTGCTCCGTTGTTAATTTCAAGCATTACATTTTCAATATCTTTAGATTCCCATTGGAACTGATCTAAAATCTTATATGCGTTTGGCATGTCTTCTTCTAGACCTTTGCGTACCATTGATTTGATTTGTTCCGCTTCACCAAATACACCTTTTGGATCTTCTAAATATTTTAGGTCATATTTTTGGAATTTCCAGTGTGGGCTCCAACCTGTTACAATAATTGGTTCTTCGTTCTCAATAGCATCCCCTAATGCAGTTGCCATAGCACCACTAGAAGACGTTACAACTTCCCAACCAGCAAGACTGTCATAGTTTTCAACTGCTTTTTCAGCAGCTCCAACTACACCAGCACCAGGCTCAATACCTGTGATTTCATAGTTCAATTCTTCTCCATAGTTTGTAGAAGCTGAGTCACTTCCACCTTCGGCATTTCCTCCATCAGAATTACCTTCATCTCCACTTCCACAACCTGCAGCAACCAAAGTTAATGAAAGACCAGCCGCTAAGCCAAGACGTTTCAGACTAAGTAATGACATAACTAAAAACTCCCTTTTTTAATATTTTGTATATGGTGAACTTTCCACATCGGAAAAGTTGCCAACCTTTTATTTTTCTTTGTTAAGACTTTGTGTCATCCGGTCAATGATAATCGCTAAAATAACGATTCCTAGACCAGCTACAAACCCATTACCTACATTCGCTCTTTGTAAAGCAGACAGCACGTCTCTTCCTAGACCAGGTGCACCGATCATAGATGCGATAACAACCATAGAAAGAGAAAGCATAACCGTTTGGTTAATACCTGCCATGATGGTACCTTTCGCCATCGGAAGTTCTACTTTAAATAGCTTTTGAGTACTCGTACTACCAAATGCTTCAGATGCTTCTACCAATTCCTTCGACACCTGACGAATTCCTAGGTTTGTAAAACGAACCGTCGGTGGTGTCGCAAAAATAAGGGAAGCAAAAATTCCAGGTACCATCCCAATTCCGAAGAATGCAACGGCCGGAATCAAATAAACGAATGCTGGCATCGTCTGCATGAAGTCCAGAATTGGTGTAATGATTGCTTTAGCAACATCACTTTTCGACATCCAAATTCCAATCGGTACTCCGATGATGACCGATATTAAACTTGCCGTAATAACAAGGGTAAGCGTATAGATTAAAGCTTCCCATAAATCTTGGTTCCAAACTAATAACAATCCTGCAAGTGTAAAAATGGAAAGTCCTATCCTCTTCCCACTTACAAAGAAAGCTAACAACGTAAAAATGACTATAATAACTAGTGGCGGAACCTCCGCAAGAAGGTCTGCTACATTTTCAATGAAATCACCAAAATCTTCTTCAATTGGTGTAAAGATAAATGAAAAAATATCTGTAATTTGATCTGTTAACCATTCCACCCATTCCGCTAACGGAATGGAGGGTACATTTTCCATAAAATTAAGCATTCTCTATATTCACCTCACTGTCACCTGCTAGCGCTGCAATTACAGCACCTCTTACGATAATCCCTTGCAGCTTGTTGTCCTCTACCACTGCGATTGGTACTGGTGAATTGTGTATTACATCAAAAATTTCATGCATAGTTGTATCTCTTGTCACCGTAGGTACATCGGTTTTTAGAATTTGGTTGATGTCCCGGACGTCATTCTTACGAGCTTCAGATGCGTCATCTGCAGTCACGTACCCTTTCAGGTTTCGTTTTCCATCCGTTACATAAATACTGGATAGTCCTTCTTCTTTCATTCTTTCTAGCGCAACTCTAGGACCATGCTTTTCAATATTTATCGTTTCTGGACGCTTCATAATGTGCTCTGCTGTTAATACTTTTGATCGGTCTACGTCCTCTACGAATTTTTCTACATAATCATTAGCAGGGTTTACTAGAATTTCTTCAGGAGTACCAATCTGTACGATAGAACCATCCTTCATTAAGGCAATTCGATCCCCAATACGTAACGCTTCATCCAAATCGTGTGTAATGAATAGGATTGTTTTTTGCATGGACTCTTGTAATTCAAGTAACTCGTCCTGCATCTCTTTTCGAATAAGTGGATCTAGAGCTGAGAATGCTTCATCCATTAATAGCACTTCAGGGTCATTTGCTAACGCTCTCGCTAACCCAACACGTTGCTGCATTCCACCTGATAACTGACCTGGATATTGGTGTATATAGTTTCCTAATCCAACTAGTTCTAATGATTCCTTCGCTTTTTGCTGTCTTTTTTCTTTATCTATCCCTTGAACTTCCAGTCCGAATTCAGCATTTTCCAAGATAGTACGATGTGGAAACAAGGCGAAGCGTTGGAATACCATACTTAACTTGTCTCGTCTAACTTGACGAAGACTTTGCTTATCCATTTTCGCTAAATCTTCTCCATCAATCAGTACACTACCCTCTGTTGGTTCAATTAAACGGTTAATTAAACGCACAAGGGTGGACTTCCCACTACCTGAAAGTCCCATAATAACGAATATTTCTCCTGCTTCCACTTCAAAGCTAGCACGATTTACACCAACCGTATTTCCTGTCTTTTTGAGAATTTCGTCTTTTGTTTTTCCTTCGTTAAGCAATTTAATTGCTTGTTTGGGATTTTTACCGAATATTTTCGATAATCCATCTACTTTAATTACAGGCACATAGCTCACCTCTCTATAAATTTATATTTCTAGTTGTTCAAACGCCCAACGGAGCTTTGTTTCGGACTTTGAATACCTAGGAAGTAAGTACCTTTATCTAAAAACACCAATCATGGAAATAGGAATTTCGAATTACCTTTATTACTATATCCCCTTTTACACATTAAATTCAAACCATAAAAACGGATAATTACGTACAAAAAGTACGTACAGTTTGAACTGTACAAATTATATACAGTGTTTTCTCCTTATTTCTCCCTTTTCCTCGTTATTCCACACTTCAATCCTATTTTTCAACAAATCCGTTTTAGTGTACCCTTAATATTAATAACGTATGACAAGGGAGGATTCTATGGCGGAACAAAAAGTGCAAGAACAGATTATTCTGGAGTTCTCTAAGACTTTAGAAATGTTCGACTTATCCCCTTCGGAAGCTAAACTGTTTTCTCTCTTATATATAGAAGGAAAACCAATGACATTAGACGAAATGGCTGATTGGCTAGGGAAAAGCAAAACGTCCGTAAGTAATGGAATTAGGAGCTTATTAGATTTAAATCTAGTTGAAAGAGTTTGGATTAAAGGAATCCGAAAAGACTTATATCAGGCAGAGGATAATCTATACCATAAATTCATGTCCAATTTCATTCATAAATGGCTAGAAGCCATGAAACGTCAAAAAAACTCTCTCATGGAAATTAATAAGGATCTTTCAAACATTAAAAATAAACACGAACTCCCCGACCGATTAAAATCCATGATTGACTTTCATCACAATTTAGAGAAAACCTTTAAGGGACTAAAATCTTCATGAGACAAAAAGCTACCGACTTTTACGGTAGCTTTTTTTGTAACCGCTACCCTACCCTTAAATTAGATTATTTGCGTTTATTCCAGGTACTTGCCCATTCAAAATTATAGCTCAATCATACAGTTATTGTAGGTGCCACGTTCCTTTTTCACTTATAATTTAGAGAACCAAAATCCATTAAAAAATTCTTTACAAAAAACTTTTAAAAAACCTATTGATTTTTCATATGAATCATACTATTATTCGTTGAGGAGAAACAAGCGATTAACCATTCACAGAAACAACATCGTAGGCAAGGGGGAGTAGTGAATGAATTGCTGGAAAAGCATCAATCTATCTAAAGAATTTGGCAGTAACCGTATTTATCTTATTTCCATGATTGTGGGATTGCTATCATTTATTATCTTATATTTACCTTTTTCTATTATTCATCATTCCAGTAATGTAAAAGATTACGGTTTATTCCCATTGCTATTTGGATTACTAATTCTGCCATTGGCTCATAAAGTAGCACATCTTGTACCATTGCTCGTCATGAATAAAAAAATTAAAATCAAATGGAAAAATAAAAAGAAAAATTTACCCAATTTCAGTTTTCGAACACATGGTAAAATGTCTAAAAATACGTCGTTATTCGTTCTGTTATCTCCTACGGTCTTGATTACAATCCCGTGCATAGTAGGAGGATACTTTATCCCTGATTTCTTTGCTTATTTTGTTCTATTTGCTGCAATAAATATTACTTTTTCTTTAGAGGATTTTTTATATGCGGCCTATTTGGTAAAAGCACCGAAAAGATGCGTGATTGATAATGCGCAAGACGGGTACGATATATTAATAAACTAGCAAAGAGAAAGGCACATTGTTAATGTGCCTTTCTCTTTGCTCTACTAATTTTGTCGAAACCTCTTAATCTTCACCTTTAACTGTTCAATCTATTCATTTTTTGATAAAGTAGTCTTAGTGAGGAGGTCTATAGGTATGCCAATCTTTTTTGCTGTTTTTGCATTGTTTGTACTGTTCCTATTTAATTCTTTAACACATAAGCTTTGTGTACAAACAGAAATGCCTCAAGAGAAACAACCTAGTGTGTTTAGAACGATTAATATTCTAATTACTATTTTATTGTTATCCTCGTACGTAGAGGTAACAATTATATAAACATACCATGAAAAGAAGCAAGAGAATGGAACTCGATACTTTAATCGGTGCCGTTCTCTTGCTTCTTTTACTTTTCTGTATAAATGGTGCTTTTATCAAAATATATAAAAAGTGTGTAATTTAGATATTGACTATTTTTTTACTTGTAAAGTATGTTATATTATTTCAAGGGCCTTGTCCTAGAGAAACATAACGTGATTAGGAGTGTTAAATAAATGAAGAAGTTCGCAATCGCAGTAATGGCAACAGGAGTATTAACATTAGCAGCTTGTTCCCAACAAGATAATTCAGAGGCAGTTGTGGAATCAAAAGCTGGAGATGTTACTAAAGAAGAATTCTATAACGCCCTTCAAAAGGAATCTGGAGAAACAGTTCTACAAGAACTTGTTATGCAAAAAGTTTTGGAAGACAAATATGACGTAAGTGATTCAGAAGTGGATGATCAGTTAAAAAAATTAAAAGATCAATATGGAGACCAGTTTGAAGCAGTGCTTCAACAGAATGGTTTTGAAGATGAGGATGCTTTTAAAGAGGTTCTACGTTTAAACTTACTTCAAGAAAAAGCAATAACAGAAGGTATTGAAGTAACAGAGGAAGAAATCAACGAAAAGTATGAGCGTATGCAAACGGAAGTAAAAGCAAGCCACATTTTAGTAAGCGATGAAGACACTGCAAAAAAAGTCAAAAAGCAATTGGATGAAGGAAAAGACTTTGCAGATCTAGCAAAAGACTTCTCGACAGACACAGCTAGTGCTGAAAAAGGTGGAGACTTAGGCTTCTTCGGTACTGGAGCAATGGTTCCAGAATTTGAAGATGCAGCATACAGCATGGAAGTTGGGGAAATTAGTGACCCTGTTCAAACAGATAATGGCTGGCACATCATTAAAGTAACCGACAAGCGTGACGTAGAAGACGTGGAACCACTTAAAGATATTAAAGACGATATCAAGCGTCAAATCGCAAATAGCAAAGTGGACAATGCAAAAGCACAAGAAAAGCTTAATAAGCTAATTGAAGATGCCGATGTAGATGTTAAAATCGATGATTTTAAAGATCTATTCAAAACAGAAAAAGCAACTGAGGAATAAGATTTTTAACCCGACCGAATGGTCGGGTTTTTTATTCGTTATACACAAAAGCCGAAGCTTACAAGCTTCGGCTTTTGTCTTCATCCAGATATTACTTTTTTCTTCTCAACCTCTTCGTCCTTTACATGTCGTTTTTCAGCAATGCGATCCATGAACACTTTACCTTCTTGTTCAATATACCGCTGTTCCAGCTTTTTCTCTGCTCTCATGGCTCTAAAAGACATATATCCACTAAAGAAAATAAATCCAATAAACATATACACCCACCAAGGGATTCCTAATATCATGTAATGACCTCCTTGTCCCTTTTTTAATGAGTCTATGTCTAGCTTATTTAAAATATGCTTAACTTTGCTTAGAGATATAATCTAAGATAGGACTTTAAGCTCCTCTTCCCGATCCATTCGCTTAAACATTACATAGTAAGTAGCTGCACTAAATAGGGCTAACAGGCCAAGTATAAGAAATACGACAAGATAGGAAAAGTAATCCGTTAATACGAGACTTACTGGTGCAATTAGCTTCCCTATCGTAAACCGTAAACTAGCTGCTGAGAAGTATTGCCCTCTCATATGCTCAGGTGCTAGCTTTGCAACGAAGCTTTCTTGTATCCCTACAACGATAAGCTCTCCACCTGTAAAGAGAAGAATCGCAAACATAAATACAAAGATGCTATCAGTCAGTCCATATAAAGCTATACCAACTGCATATAATAGACACGAAAGAATAAAAACATTTCTTTCCTTCCATCTCGTAATGACACGAGAAATATAGACCGTAAATAAGGCCACCAATAAGCCGTTCTCAGCCAATACTAGCGCAAAAGCTCCTTCACCACTTACCGTCACGTGCCAGTCACCGATAGCAAAAAGCTGCTGATTCTCCACTACTTCACTTGTGTACACAGCGATTAGTAGATCTAATTGCATAAATGTCTGTGCAACTAGTACGCCACCGATGATGAATAATAAAAAGTTCTTGTCCCTGGCAATTACTCGATAATCGCTCAATTCATCCCAAACTGCTTTATACCAGCTCGATGGTCGACTAGATTTCCTTTCTTTTAATATTGCCGTTTCATTTAAATATTTATATAGAACAAAAGCTACGATTCCATTTAATATTGCCCCGACCACTAGCATTTCAAACCGGTAACTATAAAACACAAAGCTTCCGATTATTGGAGCAACTACTACTGCAATATTAATAGAGGTATAGAACACTGCAAATACAGACGTCCGGTGTTTTTCCGGTACAACGTCTGCAACCATCGCATGAGATGCTGGCCAGTATAATGCACCCCAAACTCCTAATAAACTAAATGAAAGGAAGGTAAGAATCGGTGATTCCAACCAAGGCGAATTCGCGTAAGCAAACAGCAGAAAGGTCAAAAACTGCGCGCTTGACGCTAAAACCATCATTCTCTTTCTACCAAATCGATCCGCACAGTATCCGCCGACCAAGCTAGCTACTACCGAAAAAGCTTGAGAAATAATAATTAATAGTCCCGTTTTGCCTTTCCCAAACGCATCGTCAAAATATATCGTCATAAACGGGAAGTATGCCCAAAACAATAAGTTCATCATACCTTCCCCAAATAAACGGATTCGTAAGTTACGATCCCAATCTTTCCACTTCATGATGTTTGTTCTCCTTCACCTAACTAGACGTAATATGCCAAAGTATATTATACGCTTAGAATACAGTTTACTGATAGTATTTTTTTATGTTAGAAAAAGAGACTGAGACAAAATATAGTAAGCAATGAAAAAACGAACAATTATAAATAGTGCCTATACCCCGCTCCAGAAATATACGACGCTTTCCGCGGGCGGGCTGGTGACCCTCCTCGTGCTGACGCACGGTGGGGGCTCACCGATGCCTTTTTTCCCGCTGGAGTCTACGTATATTTCCAGAGCTAGTATAGGCTACTGTTCGGCTTTTCAGCTTATCCTTTTCGTTATGTCCCAGCCTCTCCTTCTACTTTTCTTCAAAAGTTGGTTTATAAAATTGACGGTTTTCCATTGCAAAAAGTCGTTCTGTAAATTCCCCAGGGTTTACTTTTTCCAATGCTCGATTTAACATGTTCATTTTTGCATCAATCAAATCGATTAAATGAAGCAGTTCAGCTTCTCTTACTAGCGGAGGTTTCGGACTTCCCCATTCCGCTTTACCGTGATGACTTAAGATCATATGCTGTAAAATCAACACTTCTTCTCCATCTATTTGGAGATCTTTTGCTGCTTGTCCGATTTCTTCAACCATAATAGGAATATGTCCTATTAATTTTCCTTCTAATGTGTAAGAAGGTGCAGAAATTCCAGATAGCTCCTTTAATTTTCCTAAATCGTGCAAGATAATCCCCGCATAAAGGAGATCTTTGTTCACTTCTGGATACAAACTTTTAAGCTCTTTCGCAATTCGCAGCATAGAAACGATATGATATGCTAGTCCAGACACATACTCATGATGATTTTTTACTGCTGCTGGATAGACTAACAGATCGTCCTGATATTTTTTTATGAAATATCGAACCATCCTTTGTAAGTTTGGATTTACCATTTCAAAAATTATCTCCGTAATTTGTTCAAGAAGCGTTTCCTTATCCACCGGAGCCTTTTCAATAAAGTCACTAATTTGCACGCCATCTGTAGCCTGAGCGGGTCGAATCGATTGAATTTTCAACTGGGGACGACCACGAAACTGATTTACATCGCCCATTACCCTTACTAGCATTTCAGATTGAAACAACTCTTCGTCCTCTGGCGTGGCTTCCCAGAGCTTTGCCTCAATCTCTCCAGTTGTATCCTTTAGAATAAGGGTTAAGAAAGGCTTCCCATTACTTGCTACCCCTTTAGTAGCTGCCTTAACTAACAAAAAGTGATCAAATACATCTCCCACATTATAAAAAGCAATCCCTTTTTTCATGTGTTATCCCCTCCCGATTCATTCTCCCTATCCAGACTACTCTTCTATCTTCGGGATATACTCAAATATTTTCCCGGACTCCACAACCTCAATAAATTGCATTAACCATCTGTAATAGTTTTGTGCATATTTTAAACGATAAAGGTCATCATCTAGTTGTTCGATAAGCTTCTCATCTGTTGTTTGCGATTTTAACTTTTCCAATTCTTCCATTGTTTCTTTCGCTTCTTCTATGTTATTTTCTGTATGATGTCTCCACCGGTTCCCAAACAAAGATGTGAACGATTTATACCAATCTTCTTCTGATTTATAGAGATCCTTTCGAATCCCTTTTTTATAAGCAGGCTCAACCATTCTCATTTCAGCTAATGATCGAACACCAGTAGACATGCTTGTCTTACTCATTTCTAGGGCATCCCGCATGTCATCTAACGTCATCGGTTCATCCGCAAAATATAATGCACCGTATAATCTACCAACCGATGTTGTAATACCATATAGATTCATATTTTTAGCAATGACTTGAATAAACTTCTCCACTGCTGCTTCTCTTTTCGCCCATTCTTTGGGCTGTTCTTGGTTCGCCAATGGATGACCCTCCAGAATACTTAATTTCCGCCTAATATCTTACATATTTTATCATTTTTACTTTATGAATGCGAACGATTCTCTGTTAAATTACCGGATAACGAAATCACGTGAACATCCTCGGAAGATGGAAGAAGCTCAGCTCTACATGAAAATAATAAAACTTGATGACGTTCTGATAGGTGGACAAGTATATCCATCATTCGACCAGATCGTTTTTCATCAAAGTGTACAAAAGCATCATCCATAATAAAAGGGAGACCATATTGTTCACTCATCACAGTACCTAACGCTAGTCTTAGCGCAATATAAAGCTGATCGGACGTACCTTGAGACAATTGGTTTACCTGAAAGCGTTGGCCACGATCGTTCTCTACTTGTATACTATTCCCATCCATCGGTGCAAACACTCGCTTATATTTTCCATCTGTTAACTGTTTAAAAAGGGCTGTTGTGACTTCCATAATGGTTGGCATGTGGTTATCTAAATAGTTTTGTTTAGCCTTTTGCAAGGCCGTCTGTGCGATTTTATACGTCGTCCACCTTTTGATTTGTTCTTGAAGAGTTACTTTTTCAGCATAAAATTCATGTAGATACTTAGAATAGTGCTCCGATTTCTCCATCATGGTTAATTTGGAGTGAAGATCAGCGATTGATTGTCTAATGTCTTTTATTGTTATGAATTGTTCTTCAAGAGTTTTTCTCACTTGCTCTCGCTCTAGCTCTATTTTTTCCTGTTCAATAGGCGGAACACTTCTCAACTCTTCCAGCTCATGGTTAGCTAAACTGACAGATAAAGCATGATACAATTGACGGAAATGTTGATCTGCTTTTTCCCATTTTTCATGAAGTGCTCCCCGTTTGAGATATTCGTCTTCCTCATGGACTCCTGTCACTTCAAACAATTGTTGTATTTCATCCTCGTATGGAATGATACGCTCTTCAAATTCAGATAAACGGGTTGTTTTCTCTTCCACTTGGTGCTTCAAATATTCCATTTGTTCCATGAGCTGCTTTTGTGCACGGTACTGTTGTGATAATTCTTCCATTGCATTGTCCACATTCTTTAGTGAAACCGTTTCTACTTTCACAACATCCGTAAGCTCCGCTTCAAACGTTTGATACGTATTATACAATTCAACTAATTCCTTTTGGATTTGTTGCCATTGCTTTCGTTTCTCCAACGCTGCTTCCAAATAGGAATACAATCTAGGCCAATAGGATAACTCTATCCTTTCCAAAAACGGATATGCTTCTATTTGTTGATGGACCTTTTGTTGCAGCTGTTGCGCAGCTTGCTCATAAAACTGTTCTTTTTCCTGAAGCTTTAAACTAGTAGTCCGGATTTGAACGAAATGTGCCTCCAGTTGGCGCCATTCCTCTATTAGCGCATAATGACTTTCCAATTGACGTTTCGCTTTGGTATAAAGTTCTACTTCTCCCGTCGTCAGAGATTCTGATTTATCGTTCTTTATAAAATTTCGCACAAAAATGACTTGTCCAATTGAAAGAATAGCAATAGAAACTCCTATAGGAAACAATAATTCTACATGTAGGAAGTAGCCAGCTATCCCGAATAGAAACGCTAGGATTCCTCCTAATATAAGTTGTTGAGTGCTACGCCGGATTCTTTTATTCTGTGCTTTGCTCCAGCTTGAGTTGTTCTGACCGCCAGGTGAAAAATCATATCGATCACGAATAGCTTCTAGTTCTTGGACCTTTTGTTCCGGTAATAGTTCACGTTTTAATCGGTCTTGTTGAACTTCGATATTTTTCCTCTGTCTCTCTAGAGCACTTGATTCTTCGGATAATTGATTCTGAGAATGGATAAGTTTCTCCTTTTCCTGATGCAATTGATTCCAGTAATCTTCAATATGAAAAGGAATGGAGATCTCATCTAAATCCGATACTTCTATTCCCGCATTTATTCGCTGCAAAAGCTGACGGAGCTCCTCTTTTAAGTGGTCAGATTCATTATGCTTAAAATCCATATTTAGCTTCACTTGTTGTATAGTATTCGCTCGCTGTAGCAAGTGCTCCATTTTCCTTAACTGCTCATGCGAGACTAATTGCTTCTCTATCTCAGTTATATCAGTTTCGTAGGATTCTATGGTGGATTTCAATACACGAATCTCACTTAAGATAGGTAATAGTTTATCCTTAAGTTGCTGATATCTTTCTACCCCTTGCGTCGGAAAGCGATTGGCTTCAGCTTTTTCTAACCGAGTTAATTCAGATAAAGTGACATAATAATCTACCATCTGAGGATGGATTTCTAGCTTTTTTGTTAACCTTGCTTCTTTTTCTTGTAGCTCCTCTTGTTTGTCAATTAGCTCTTGTAATGTTTGTTGAAGCTGACGCTGTTCGTCTCTGGTCTGTACATATAACTCCTGTTCATGTTCCAAGCGTGCAATCTCTTGCGATATGGCTTCCAATCGTTCCACTTGTTGATTAATGGCTGGATTTCGTCCCTGAGGCTTAAATAATTCATTTAAGTACTGATCTAGCCTTTTTTCAATCGCATAAATTTGATCAGAACCAGTCATCCCAACACCAAGTAGGACCTCACCGAGCTCTTCTGCCTTCATCGTATGCAACTGATATAGCTCTTGCGCATCGAAGGAAAAGATAGATTGATACGTGTCTAAGGATAAGCCTACGACGTTCGTTCGAAACCATTCCTCAGATTTTCTTTCCCCATTACTCAAATAACATTGGAGCTCCCCGTTAAAGCGGTTATGATCCCTTTCCAATACTATTTCCCCTTCATCCTCTGTGGAGATAGCTAGTCTACCCCCGACATTCCCTCCAGTATTAGGGCGATAAAATTCCCGTTTTCTTGGTGGGAATCCAAACAACATAAATAAAAGAAACTGCCTTATTGTTGACTTACCTGATTCATTTTCTCCTATAATCATAGAAAAAGAGTGCTTAGAAAAATCAAGCTCTTGATGTTCCCATTTTCCAAACCCGTATATATAGGCAGAGTTTATTTTCATCCTGTTACCCTTCCTTTGTTAACTGCTCCATAATTAATTCTTTAGTGGCTTCTTTTAACTCTTCCTGTTCCGCTTCTGTGAAAGCATCAAGATATTTACGAACTTGTTTATGTTGTACAAGCGGTTGTATGATTTCTTGAATCTGTACCTCTTCCTGTAAAGAGCGAAACACTTCTTTACGAAAGCCAAGCTGCTCCTCTGATTGGTCAGACGGGTCCTGATAATAGCTTAATTTATATCCTTCAATATGAATCCATTCTTCCATTGAAAAATCATCTCTTTCATTCTCTAACTCCATTATATCTGCTACTTGCCCTGTCACATGCCAATTTCTCAAGTTAGAAGACAGCCCTAAAAATTGAATCGTAAGTATATATTTTCCACCCTTGTAATGTTGGATATTTTGGTGCAGAACAGCCGCAACATCCCCTATATTCATACAATGGCGAATATCTAATTCGAGGGTCTCAAAACGAATGTCCTGTAAAGGAAAAAAAGAAAGTTCTGTCGTTGATTCGTCCATCTCCACCACATAACAGCCCTTTTCCCCAGTTTCCTTTTTTGATCTTCCTTGGATATTACCTGGATACACAATAAAAGGGTCTGTCTTCAAAACATCCCGTTTGTGTATATGGCCGAGTGCCCAATAGTCAAACGGTTTGCTATCTAGATCACTTATTTGAAACGGTGCATACACGTCATGCTCCTTATTTGTAGAAAAGCTCCCATGTAAAGTTGCAATGTGAAAAGGGGCTCCTTCCATTCGAACATACTCACTAGATTTATTTGTTCTTACCTCTCGTTCCTTATAACTAAACCCGTAAATGTGTGCTAAACGTTTCCCATCCTTTATAAACGGATAATGAGAGACTTCCTCTGACTCAAATAGTTTGACGTTTTCTGGTAGCGTCACAGCCAAGGATCGTTGACCTACATAATCATGGTTTCCAAAAGATGCAAATACGGGAATATGCTGTCGATGTAATTGCTCCATCGCTTCTTTGAATTTTATTTGAGCCTTCAAAGATAACAATTCTTTATCAAAGATATCTCCTACTATTAATACAAAGTCTACTTGTTCGTTGATTGCTAGACGTACTAAACGAGAAAGTGCTGTAAATGTACTTGCTTGAACATCATTGTATTTTTTCGGAGACATGTTGCTTAATCCTTTGAATGGACTATCTAAATGGAGGTC
The DNA here is from genome assembly GCF_007301515.1 of Radiobacillus deserti. GTDB lineage: Bacteria > Bacillota > Bacilli > Bacillales > Amphibacillaceae > Radiobacillus > Radiobacillus deserti. Next base: position 1,075,101 of record NZ_CP041666.1, on the reverse strand, counting down.
TGCACAATGAATAAATTTGATGGTTCCTTTTGTCATTGGTAAATCCTTCCCGAATATAATTTTTCCTTCATTTTAACAGAAACGAAAAGCGAATGCACGTTCGATTATAGTGCGCTTAGAAAATCTATAGAATCGTCCCTCGGTGCATTTTCCAAACCAAAAAAGAGTGCGTGACGCACTCTTTTGCTTTGCTAAGGTCTAGGTCTCCTCATCATTTCTTTATGCTCAAAGCCATATTTTTCGTATAAAGTGTGGGCATCTTTAGTGGCCAATCCTATTGAGGTTAACTTCACATCTGGATGTTCAAGAATCGTCTGCACAAGCCATTTCCCTAACCCTTCTCCTCGGTAGGAATCTTCAATAATTACATCCATTAACCAAGAGAATACAGCTTTATCCGTGATAACTCGCGCAAAACCAATCTGCTCCTTTCGTTTATATATACCAAAATTCAAAGAGTGTTTTATGCTTTCCTCCACGGTAGCTCTTGGACGTTCCTTTGCCCAATAAGAGTTTGAAAGTAGAAAAAATAACTTATCTATATCTAACCTTCTAGAATCTGTATCAATTTCGTATTCTCCAAGTTCCCATTTCACTTACTAATCTCTCCTTATAGAAAAGGAATCGCACTACTGCGATTCCTTCAGCTTACATTACTTATCTTTTTTAGACAGCTCCAATGCTTTTTTGAAGTCTTTAATAGAAGCAGATTTTCCATACATAAGCACACCGCCACGATATACTCTTCCACCTATTATACCTAGAAGTGCAATAGATGCAATCATAATCCCAATGGAAATCGCAATCTCCCAGAAAGGAATATCTAGCATCCCTACTCTTAAAAACATAAGCATAGGCGTGAAGAATGGAATGAAGGATGTTACCGTAACAACCTGAGACTCTGGGTTGTTTAAGCCGACAAACATCGCAATAAAGAAAGCTATCATGATAAGATAAATTACCGGTGCCATCATCTGATTAATTTCTTCCATTCTACTTACCAAGGAACCTAGCATAGCAGATAACGTCGCATATAATAAATAACCTAGCAAGAAGAAAACAATCGCATAGACGAAGGTAGATATACCAGCATCCGCAAGACCAAAGTACTCAAACACTCCACCTGTTAATTCATCTTTTTTCATTGATAGCATGACATAGCCTGCTACTACAAATACTCCTACTTGGGTAATACCTAACAACGCAATGCCAAAAATTTTCGCAAACATCTGACTTACTGGAGGCATGCTGGAAATTAGGATTTCCATAACTCTTGATGCTTTTTCGTTTGCAATATCCATTGCAATCATATTTCCATACATAATAACTGCAATGTAAAGCATGAACAGCATAACATACACAATACCACGTGTTGTATTTAATTCTTCTTCTGTTTTAGCATTTTCTTCAAGTGATACTTTATCGAATGTTACCGGGGCAAAAATTTCTTGCACAGTAGCCTGTTCAATGCCTGCATTATTTGCAGAGATGGCGACTTTTAACTGTTGTAGATTTTGCTCCAACACGTCGGTTTCTCCTGCCGTGGATACTTTGTTTGCAAAGTAAGTAGCTTCAGGAATTTGTTGATCGTTTACCTTAATATGAAGTAATCCGTCTAGTTCTTCAGAGCTTACTAGCTCTTTACCTTGCTCTAGTGTGCCATCATAATTTTCTAATTCTATATCTGCATCTCCAACTTGAAGAGATTCATCTAGTGATTCATATAATTGGCCAGACTCATCGATGACTGCTACCTTCGTCGCTTCGTCCCCACCGAAAGACTCTATAATCGTTTGGATATTTCCAACTGCAACAATTAAAAGAATCGTTAGTGCTGTTGTAAATAGAAAGGATTTCGTCTTTAGTCTGCTCAAATACGTATGAGAAAGAACAATCCAAAACTTATTCATAGGACTCACCTGCTTTCTCAATGAATATATCATTTAGAGATGGCTCTTCTAAGGCGAATTTGCGAATAAATCCTTTTCCTTGAAGGGCTTCAAACACTTGTTGGGAAACTTCCTCTTTATCGATTTGTAACTCACAGCCTTCTGCTACTTTTTTAAATTTCACTACACCGTTCATAGATTCTAAGAAAGTTAAATCAAAATCCGCATGAATAAATAAGTTCTTTTTCCCGAAAGAGCGTTTAATTTCCTTTAAAGAGCCATGAACAACTGGTTTCCCGTGTTGCATAATACATAAAAACTCACAAAGCTCCTCTACGTGCTCCATTCTATGGGAAGAAAATACTATCGAAGTGCCTTGTTCTTTTAAATCTACAACTGCTTTTTTTAACAGCTCTACATTCACTGGGTCTAAACCAGAGAATGGTTCGTCTAAAATTAACAATTCAGGCTTATGTATAACAGCAGAAATAAATTGAATTTTTTGTTGGTTTCCTTTCGAAAGCTCTTCTACCTTTTTGTTTTCATATTCTGTAATACGAAAAAGCTCTAACCAATGTCGCAATTCATGGATGATATCCTTTTTCTGCATGCCACGAAGCTTTCCTAAGTACACAATTTGATCCACTACTTTTAATTTTGGATACAGTCCTCTTTCCTCTGGTAAATACCCGATGAGGTCACTATTACTATAGTTAATCGGGTTATCATTCCAAGAAATCTCTCCCTCTGTTGCATCAATGAGTCCGAGAATCATTCGAAATGTCGTCGTTTTCCCTGCTCCATTAGCACCTAAAAAACCGAAAATTTGCTTTTCTGGAATCTCAATGGATAGGTTATCCACTGCAGTGAATGAACCGAACCGTTTGGTTACTTGGTTAATTTTTAAGCTCATCGTTCCACTCCTTTCTGTTCCTTTCTACGAGTTACATAATAAAAAAGTTCCCTTAAATATTATAAACGTTATATAAAAGGTTTTGGTCAAAATATGTAAAAGAATTTTTTTAAAAATGCTTAAATAAAAAAACCTTGTCTCATTCGTTGAGTACAAGGTTTCTCAAATTATTGTTCCGTATCTCCATATAATTCTTCTAATGGTTTTGTAATGATGCGACTTACATCATTAATTACTACATTTAAACGTTGTTCTTGCTCCATCAGGTTGGAAATTTGTTCATGTTGTTGTACAAGTTCGACAACTTGGCGAGCTTTTTCTACTTCTTCTTCGGTAATTTCTTGTCCTTGCATTTGCTTTTCTTGCAGTTCAATTTGCGTTTTACGGAAATCATCGAACATTTTCTTCGCTTGTTCATCCGCCATTACCGTTTCATATGCTTGTTTCAAGCCTTGAAATTCTTCACTGTTGCGAATTGCTTTTTCTAAGTCATACGCGCTATCGTACATATTTGCCATTTTATTACCTCCTAGTTGGCATTTGATTCCTACCAACTATAACAAACCCCTACTCTTAATGAAAGTGATAGAGAGATTTATGAGAGAATTAAGACAATGATACCCTGGACTAGTCCAATTATACCTCCAAGTAATGCTCCCAAATACGTTATCATTTTAAATTCTCGGCGTGATATATTTAATACAAGTTGTTCCACACGCTGAATGGGAAAAGAAGCAACTTCTGCTTCCACAATCTCTTCAATTTTTAATGAATGGAACAACACGTCCATTTGATGAATTAGTATATCCGTTGCTTTTTCTACAAGAGTTGGAACTACCCTTTGGTTAATGAATTGTGGTATATGTGAAGGTAACCATTCTATTAATGGTTGATCTAGCTTTCCTTCAGGTACAATTTGATCACTAATCATCTGGATAACAGAATCTAGTGTTTCTTCCCCAATAAGATTGGCGATGGTATATACGTTTTTATCTAATACCTTCTCCCATTCGCTCGAAAGAAGTCGCTCCAACATTTCTTTTCCATCCTCGGATTCTATATATTGTACAATTAATGGTTGAATATGATCAGCAAGACTGTTATTCCCTAAAAAAGAGGAAATCATATTCCCTAAAAATCCTCGACCACCTAAATAAGCTTGAATGATATCCGATATTTTTTGACGAGCTTCCGATCCTCCAACATACTGAACAAGTGCTTTCTGAATGTAAGAAGAAAGCTGCTCAATCTGCCTCTCCGACTTCTCTAAGCTCCTCGCTCCTAATAATTGTCGGAGGCTTCGTTCTCCGTTCCTTTCTACGAAGTTTTGTAGCTTTTTCTTTCCAAAGCCATGGATGACTCCCTTCACTTGTCTTTCCGAAACAGAGATTCCAATGGAATGAAGAATAGAAAGCAGAGACTGATTGGAGTTATACACCTTATTAATCTCTGTTGTTATCCATTCCGAAACATTCTGTTTAAACCGACTGTTTTCCAACCTTCTTTTCATCCCCGCCGGGGTAAGCAAATGCTCGACCACCATTCTACCTAATTGTTTCGCTAGCTCTTCCCTTCGCTTTGGAATAAGTCCAGGGGTAAACGGAACTTTCCATTTTCCTAAGTATTTTGCTTCATACGGGCGAAAAAGCATCTTTATCGCAATGGAGTTTGTAACACCCCCAATTAAAGCACCAATGAAAATCATAAATAATACGAGTAAAAATCCCATATATATCGACCTTTCTATTTATTGTTAACCATGCATACTCGCTACTAGTATAAGACTCTTGGCATGTGTTGAGAAGTCCTACATATACATATAAAGATAAAGTACTAGCTATGAGGCTACACAACATTTTACTATATGTGAAGGAGGGGACAACATATTACTACACGAACGTATCAAATAAAATTTTATCCTGGAAAGCGAAGAAGAATCATTGTCCCACAATCTGCGTATTCTACCTTTCAGTCTATTCAACACATTCAATACGGACCGAGTATGGAACCAGTGGAATGCTTCGCCCATAAGAAACAAGCATCTACCATATATATGTCATCTGCATTGAAGTCTGCAATAAAATTTCCAAACTCTATAAGGACTAACATTCATATAAAGGAAAACGTATGTATCATTCCGATAACACTAGGAGTTTTTCTTGCAGGTTTTTCTCACCATGGTCCACTTTTAGGACCAAGAACAAAGCTTTTTGAACAAATGAGTCTAGCCGGAGAAGAATTAGGATTTGAAACTATCTTTTTTGGCCATCAGCATGTTCATCTAGAACAAAATGTAGTACATGGATATTTGTATAAACATAACAAATGGGTGCAAAAAGTAGGACCAATACCGCCTGTGATTTATAACCGTCTTCCTAATCGAAAGATTGAACATCATCCCCAAGTAGGGAAAGTAATGAAAGGACTTAAACAAAAGTCTTCATTTTTCAATGATGGTTTTTTTAACAAATGGGAGATTCATGAAAAAGTCATGAAGGATACAGATTACTCATTTCTTTTACCTGAAACTACGCTTCACCCTTCCAAACAAAAAATTCAGAGCCTGCTGACCAAGTACCCATTATATATAAAACCTGTCCACGGTAGCGTTGGAAAAGGGATTGTTCAGTGCACCAAGCTAGAAAACGGGGAACTTGAAGTAAGGTATTATATCCAAAATCAAGCAAAAGTGATTCGCTACGAGGAAGATGAAGCATTCTTTCAACAACAATTTCCGAATGGCTTTAAAGGGTATGTTGCCCAACAAGCTATTTCTCTAATCCAAAAACAAAACAGTCCCATTGATTTCCGAGTTCATGCAAATAAGAATGATCGAAATAGCTGGGAAGTTACTTTAATAGCAGCAAAATTTGCTGGAAAAGGAAGCTTAACTACGCACGTTCAACGTGGTGGCAGTATCCATACATTAGAAGAACTATTCTCAGCAGAAGAAGCAAAACGAATTCAAACAAAGCTGTCTAGTCTTACACTGAAGCTCTGCCAAGGCTTGGAGCGAAGAATGGCCCATCCCGTTGGAGAATTTGGGTTTGACTTTGGTATTGATCAGGAAGGAAAAGCCTGGTTGTTCGAAGCAAACTCCAAACCTGGCTTTCATGTTTTTGATCATCCCTCTATTCGAAAAAAGATGAAACATATCCTATCTTATCCTTACAGATACGGATTTTATCTTCATAACCAAAAAGTAAATCGGTTCAGCTAATTCGCATGGTTTTCTCTTTTCCGTGAAAAGCTATACGTGAAAGGAGGAAGTTGTATGGCAAAAAAACATAAAAAAATACAAGAAGCTCCTAATTCCCGAGAGAAATATGAACTAGATGTCGATCGAATGATTAGCGAAGGAATGGCTGGTGGGACTACGGAATCTATTCACGGAAGAATGCAAATTGAAGAAACGAGAGAACTTCCAAAGGAACATGAACCGTTTCCAGACGCAATAGAACGAGATTAACGTAACACTCCGGTTTAAGATAAACCGGAGTGTTTTATTTTCTACTCCTTTTTCTAAACACTGTAAGTGATCTAGGACTATTGATATAATAAAAACAAAATGAAGGAATTGGAAAAGAGGATTTAGATGATTGAGGAATTACGTGAACTATTTCCATCCCTAATCGAATCAGACCAACCATTTGATTTAGACAATTATCGTTGGTTTACACACAATCAAAGCAAGGTTATTGGTATCTTAAAACAAGAAATCACGGAACGAGATGAAAAAATCCTATCCACTTTCTTACAACCTTATTCTTATGTAGAAGCTGCTGTAACGGATCAAGAAAGAATTTGGAAAGGCATTCTCTTCCAAGACCAGAAGCCAAGCAATTCTTTTTCAAAGGATTCATATCGTTTTATCCATTTTACGTTAACGGAACCACCAGTCGACCTTCTTTCATTTAGGGAGGCTATTTTAGCGCTTTATCCCGTTGAAGTGCCAATCATTTGGGAAAGTAGCCAAGAAGGAACGATTGTGGAACAAGGAGAAATCCCTGAAAGTGAATATCTTGCATACGATCAAATTGTAGATGTCTTAATGAGTGATTTTTATATGAATATTCATCTATTTATTAGTCCTTATTTTCACGACATAGAGTCCGCAAATGATCATTATAAGCAAGTAAAAAAAGACAGTATCATAAGTAAAAAATATCAAAAAGGCTCCGTCACCACTTACCATGATATCGTCCCTTATCTATTTATGGATTCTCTGGATGATACACAAAAGAAGCATATGGTCCATGCCATTCTAGGGGAAACCGTTGAAGATGAAGAACTTCTCCATACAGTGGATGTGTTTCTGAGCTCTAATTCAAATACAAGTCTTGCGGCAAAAAAACTATTTATGCACCGAAATAGTCTGCAATATCGAGTGGACAAGTTTATTGAAAAAACAGGAATAGATATTAAACAATTTGAAGGAGCCTTAATTGTTTACATTGCCATTCTAATGAGATGGACATTTGATTAAAACGATATGGCATTTAGCAACGTGCACAAGAGGGGTTTCATTTCTTTGTGCACGTTTGCCATTTACCCTCTCCCTTCCTTTAAGGTACACTTAAATCATAAAATAAAACGCTTTCACAAAACGGAGGGGAAACGTAATGGCAGAATTAGCTCTAAAAAATATTCAGAAAGTGTATGACAAAAAAGTAACGGCTGTACAAGATTTCAATCTGGACATCGAAGATAAAGAATTTATCGTATTCGTAGGTCCATCTGGTTGTGGGAAATCTACAACGTTACGTATGATTGCAGGACTAGAAGAAATCTCAGATGGTGACTTTCTAATCGATGGGGAGCGCATGAATGATGTAGCTCCAAAAGACCGGGATATCGCAATGGTTTTCCAAAACTATGCCCTTTACCCACACATGAACGTATATGATAATATGGCATTCGGGTTAAAGCTTCGTAAGTTTAAAAAAGACGAGATTGATCAACGTGTACAAAACGCTGCAAAAATTCTTGGACTAGAAGCATACTTAGACCGTAAACCAAAAGCTCTTTCTGGTGGTCAACGTCAACGTGTTGCACTTGGCCGTGCTATCGTTCGTGACGCAAAAGTATTCTTAATGGATGAGCCATTATCAAACCTTGATGCAAAACTTCGTGTACAAATGCGTGCTGAAATTCAAAAACTGCATAAACGTCTTCAAACAACTACGATTTACGTAACACACGACCAAACAGAAGCAATGACAATGGCAACTCGTCTCGTTGTTATGAAGGATGGGATTATCCAACAAGTTGGTGCTCCAAAAGAAGTGTACGATAAACCAGAAAACATTTTCGTTGGTGGGTTTATCGGATCTCCTTCTATGAACTTCTTAACTGGAACACTTCGTGATGGACATGTAGAAGTTGGCGAGCTTAAGATCGCGGTTCCTGAAGGAAAGATGAAAGTACTTCGTGATCAAAATTATGTAGGAAAAGAGATTGTACTTGGTGTACGTCCTGAAGATATTCACGATGAGCCTGTTTTCATCGAATCTACACCAGATACAAAAATTACAGCTACAATTGATGTTGCAGAATTAATGGGTTCTGAATCTTATTTATACTCTAAAGTAGCAGACCAAGACTTCATTGCTCGTGTTGATTCTCGTACGGATATTAATGGTGGCGAACAAATTGAACTAGCATTCGATATGAACAAAGCTCACTTCTTTGATAAAGATACAGAGCTTCGAATTCGATAAGACTAATGAGAGATGCGATTTTAGAATCGCATCTCTTTTTATATTTCTTCGATTACCTTAGTCATATCATGACTGCAGTTGGGACAAATAAATAAATGCACACAAATATTGTTTTGGTTCGATGTATCTATTCCGTCGACAGTATTCGTAATTTGGTAATCTAAATACGGACTATAATCACTATGATAGTCTACAGCACGACCGACATTCTCCATATGATTTCCACAGTTCGTACAATACGTTTCAAATTCCTCCAACCCATTGCACAAAGGGCAACTCTTCAACTGGATCCACCCCTTTCATGGTCTTAATGTGCACCATTACGGGCGATTTCATGTTAGTAAATATCAAAAAGAGGTACCTGCAATGCAGGTACCTCTAGCCATGTTATATTCAGTTATTATCTGCGTCCACCAAGTTGTTGCTCAGCAGTTTGGACTAAACGCTTTGTGATTTCTCCACCTACTGACCCGTTAGCACGAGAAGTAGTATCAGCACCAAGGTTTACACCAAATTCTTGAGCAATCTCATATTTCATTTGGTCTAGTGCTTGTTCTGCACCAGCTACTAATAGTTCGTTGTTATTGTTGCTGCTTGCCATGTCTTTTCACCTCCCTGTTACTAACTAGTGTTTGATGTTAGTTGTTTCTTATTATAATTTTTTACTGGTAATGTTTTACTTCGGAAGTGTTTCTTAAAAATTACTTAACTTGTCCGCCAAATTGTTGTTCTGCAGTTTGTACTAAACGTTTCGTGATTTCTCCTCCAACAGAACCATTGGCACGGGAAGTATTATCTGCACCAAGATTAACACCAAATTCCTGAGCGATTTCATATTTCATTTGATCAAGAGCTTGTTCCACGCCAGGTACAAGTAGTTCGTTGTTGTTGTTGCTGGCCATGTCTATCACCTCCTGTACCCAATATTGTGAGCAGGATCGTTATATTTATGATGAAAATACGAGAAAAATTTTGAAGAAAAATTATCCAAACGACAAAAATCCTAGCATGGCGGTTTTAAGCCAAGCTAGGATTTTATAATTTTTTTCTTACTTTTATAGATGAAAGCTTCTCATTACTTCGGATACGTCATTTCTTTTGGATTAATATACTCATCAAATTGCGCTTCTGTTAATAGTCCTGATTCCAATGCAGCTTCTTTTAACGTCGTATTATCCGCAAAAGCTTTTTTTGCAATTTTAGCTGCGTTTTCATAACCTATATGTGGATTAAGTGCTGTTACGAGCATTAAAGAGTTATTCAAGTTCTTCTCAATGTTTACGTGATTTGGCTCAATTCCAACCGCACAGCGATCATTAAAGGAAAGCATACTATCCGCTAAAAGCTGAGCAGATTGTAAGAAGTTATACGCAATAACCGGCTTGAATACGTTTAACTCAAAGTTTCCTTGGCTTGCAGCAAAGCCAATTGTTGTGTCATTTCCCATTACTTGAGCTGCTACCATCGTTACAGCCTCACTTTGCGTCGGGTTTACTTTTCCTGGCATAATAGAGCTTCCAGGCTCATTTGCCGGAATATTGATTTCTGCAAGTCCACTTCTAGGACCACTCGCTAACCATCTTACATCATTAGCGATCTTCATTAAGTCTGCTGCCAAACCTTTTAGTGCACCGTGAACATATACTAGCTCATCATGACTTGTTAGCGCATGGAATTTATTTTTTGCAGAAACGAATTTCTTACCTGTTAGTTCGCTAATCTTTGCACTTACACGTTCAGAAAATTCCGGGTGAGCGTTTAACCCTGTTCCAACCGCCGTTCCACCAATTGCTAATTCACGAACATAGTCTAAGCTTTGAATTAACATATGTTCTGTTTTTTCTAACATACGATGCCATCCGCTAATTTCTTGTCCTAGTGTTAATGGAGTCGCATCTTGAAGGTGTGTACGACCAATTTTGACAATATCCTTAAACGCTTCCATTTTTTCAGCGAATGTTTCTTTTAATGTTCTTAGTGCAGGTAATACAACGTCTTCCACTTTCATTAATGCAGCAACGTGTAAAGCTGTTGGATACGTATCATTAGAGCTTTGAGATTTATTCACATCATCATTCGGGTGAAGTTTTAAGGCACTATTTTGCTCCTGCAACCATTGATTCCCCACGTAGGCAATGACTTCGTTTACATTCATATTCGACTGAGTACCGCTTCCAGTTTGCCACACAACTAGTGGGAAATGGTCATTTAATTCATTAGCCACAATTTTATCAGCAGCATAGGCAATTGCGTCTGCTTTTTCTGATTCTAATAAGGCTAATTCTTTGTTTACGAGTGCTGCACTTTTTTTCAAGATTGCAAAGCCACGAACAATCTCAACTGGCATCTTTTCTGTACCAATTGGAAAGTTTTGTTTACTTCTTTCAGTTTGTGCACCCCAATATTTGTCTGCTTGTACTTTTATTTCACCTATTGTATCTCTTTCCATGCGGTAATCCATGTTTTATCCTCCCTTATGATCAAATACCCTTTTCCATTGTATCAAATTTTTAGAAAAACATTAAAAATTTATTCAACTACCTACAAAACTTCTCCCTTAAAAACGGTAATTGCATCCAATTCCGATTTTCCGCTTACGATATCATCTTCCTCATGATATGCTTAAAGTATCACTTTGGGAGGGGGGAATCTAGACGCTAGATGACTCTCATAAGTGGTTGGATATGGTGATTATTTGAAGTCTCTTTAAGAGAGACTTTTTTTTTGGCACAAAAAATTCTTGGTTATGTCTACTAATCTTACCAAACTCTCTTTATAATGAGTATATATGGGTGCCTAGGAGGAATAAACATGCCAAATATATGGACACACATGCTGTTTTGTGATGAATTATTGGAAACCATTAAGGAACCAGCCTGCGTAGAATACGAAACGTATTTAAACCTTGGAGCACAAGGTCCAGACCCTTTCTTTTACCATAATTTTTTGCCTTGGAAAAAAGAGAAGAAGGTGAATCATATTGGAACCTTACTTCATACGGAGCGATGCGGGGAATTCCTACTTTATCTTATTCAAAATGCTCCACAACATGGTGAGAAAGCAAAAGCCTATGTGCTCGGATTCGTAACCCACCATATATTAGACCGAAATACACATCCATATATCCATTATAGAGCTGGATATAAAGGGAATAAGCATCAATACTTAGAAGTCATTATTGATACAATTATGATGAAACGCATCCGTAATCAAGATACGTGGAGGTTTCCCGTTTACAAGGAAATTGACGTCGGATCGAAGTTGGACGATAAGGTTCATCAATTAATAAAAGAGGCAATCAGAATACATTTTCCCGAAGCCATAAAAAACCTTCCTTCTGAATTTGTCCAAGATTCTTATCGGGACATGAAAAGAGCGTTGCGAATCGTATCAGACTCAACTGGCATAAAACATATTTTTCTTTCTTCCTTTATCTCTTCCTTTTCTCATCGTCCGATTAGAGAGGGAAAAGATTACTTAGGAGAGGAAGGTAGTACTTGGTATCATCCTGCTACAAACGAACCTTCTACAAAAAGCTTTTTAGACTTATATGAGGAAGCCAAAATAGAAGGAACGGACATTTTGATAGCTCTCCTCCAATATTGGGATCGTCCTTCAGATGATCAATTTGCCAAACTTAATACATTATTGGATGACATCTCTTATGACACAGGAACCCCTGTGTCCATGAGACATAAGCCAATATATAGTGATCCAATCGTATAGAAAAAGAGGCCAACTGGCCTCTTTATTTTGCCTCTTCTATTCCCTTTTCAATGTTTACACGGTGTAACAGGATAATTCCAACGATGAAGAACACTAATAATGAAATGATCCCAAAACGACTGTTACCCGTTAATTGCCCTACTATTCCGAATAAGAATGGTCCAAATACAGCAGCGAATTTGGAGGATATTCCAAAGAACCCATAAAACTCTGCATGGCGATTTGCCGGTACCATTTTCCCGAAAATAGAACGACTAAGCGCTTGGGCACCACCCTGTACCAGGCCAACACAAATAGCAAGTAAATAAAAGTGTAATGCACTGGACATGAAAAACCCAAGTAATACTATAGCGACATAAATGTATAAAGATAGGAGCAATGCTTTCTTGGCAGAGATTTTGGAAGACAGCCACCCAAATGCAAACGTACATGGCAACCCAACAAACTGTGTAATCAATAGCGCAGTAATTAAGTCGTTTGTTCCAATTCCAATATCTTTACCATAGATTGTTGCCATCTTGATTATCGTTGATATTCCATCATTATATAACCAAAAAGCAATTAAAAAAATAAACAATTGCTTGTAATGCTTAAGTTCCTTAAGTGTCTGCCCTACTCTAGTAAGTCCAATGGCTGCATATGATTGGGTTCGTTTCAATCGTACTTTTTTCTCTTCTTGGATGTTTTTAAACAAAGGAATAGAGAATGCGAACCACCATATCCCAACTGTAATAAAGGCAATCTGACTAGCCACCATTGCATTCGGAATGCCAAACCAATCATGCTTGAGTAACATGAGGACATTTATCGCTAAGAGAATACCTCCACCTAAATAGCCCATGGCATATCCCCTTGCCGATACTCGATCTATGTCATGTTCATCCGCGACTTCTGGTAAAAAAGCATCATAAAAAACGTTTGCACCAGAAAAACCAATCGTTCCAATAATTAATAATAAAGACGCTAGTATATAGTCGCCTTCTCCAACAAATGCCAGCAAGATACTTGCAATAATCCCCATGTAAGCGAAGAATCTTAAAAATTGTTTTTTTGCAGAGGAATAATCGCTTATTGCTCCTAAAACCGGAGACAGAATAGCGACTGTAAATACTGCAATGGAGTTCGAATAGCCCCAATAACTAGATGCCAGCGATTGATCCAAACCTTTTGCGGCAACATCATAATAATAAACAGGTAAAATAGCAGCAGTAATTGTTGTCGCAAATGCGGAATTGGCCCAATCGTACATGGCCCAACTTCTTATTAACTTCTTTTTCATTTCCCCACCTTCACCTTCTATACATTATGTAACGCCAGGTGTACAACCCTACCTTTTATTATATCAATGATTGTTCTAACTTTTGGTAACCTTTACAAAAACTTAATGTGAAAGATGTATTTTTTTAAAACAGTGATGGTATAAAAATAGATGCCACATATGTGACATCTATTTTTGTTGTAAATCGTAATACTCTTCTAATGTAAGGCTACGGGTATATAGTTCTTTCGCGAGTTCTTTACCAACATATCTGATATGCCAAGGTTCATAGCTATACCCCGTTATCGCTTCTTTCCCTTCGGGGTACCGAATAACAAATCCATACTTATACGCATTGTCTGCTAACCATGCACCTTCATCTGTTTGTTCAAAGGTTTGTTCCAATGCAAAGGCCATTTCTGCACTCGTTACATCCATAGCTAGTCCTGTTTGGTGTTCACTACTTCCAGGTTGAGCAGAAAATTTATCTGCGTGTTTTTTTCCATTCTTCTCAACGTTATTTTGATAGATAACTGCCTGCCTTTCATAAGACCGGTATCCAGATGCTGCGACAAGATCCAAGCCCGCCTTTTTGGAAGCTTGGAATAATGCTTCTAACGCGGTTGCCGCTTCTAGTCTAAGCTGTTTCTTTTCGGCAAATTCTTCAAAAGGAAAAGGAACATTTGGAACAACTAGGTCTGCTGGTACGTAGTCATCCGGTAAAAAGTGAGTTTTATTAACCAATATATGAATGTTATCCGGATCTTCACTAGCTAATACCAATTGCGGACCAATCTCCTCCTCTTCTGGAGCAGGTTCCTCCGATTGATTTATGTCCTTTGAATCTTGATTTGAGTTATTTTCATTTGATTCGGCTGTTTCTTCTGTAGGCGAATCAGTATCCGGTTGTTTGGATTCTGGTTGTTCATCATGTCCACATGCCATTAATGCCAATGCTAAACCAATCCAAAGAAGCATGATTTTTTTCATGGATATGTCTCCTTAGTTGTTTTATATTCCTCATCCACTATAACATACAATTGTAGTGACGAAATATGGTTTATTTATCCTAAATGCGAGGACTAAAAAAGACCTTGTCACATGTTGACAAGGTCCTGTATCCATCTTATTCTGTTACATATAATTGATACTGTTCACTTAGTTCGTAGAACGCTTCGCTGTTGTTCGTATCAATCGACTCATTAATCATCTTTTCTAAATGCGCTTTATTCCAATTAAAACATAATTCATCAAGGAGTAACTGTGCTGCTAGTTTAATTTCATATGAAATCTCCCTTTTTGCTACAATCTTTGAATAATGACCACTGCCAAATACCTTTAACCTGTAGTTTACTTTATGCTTTTTCATGGAACACGCCTCCTCGTTCCTTTTTTCTATTATCCTAAATTTTCTGGGATAATGCAATAATTTTCAGATAATTTGTTGGTGGTTATTTTTTCCTTTCTATGTACAAGTTCACTTTATTCAACTTGGATAAACAACTTCTGTAAATAGAAACAGCATACAAAAAACAACCCTGTTTTAAAATTTCTTAAACAGGGTTGCTTCCAGTTGTTGAGATCCACTTGATGATTTTTTTCCATCTGACTCAGGGTGTATCACCTTAAAGGCCAACAGTGCGGCAATAATTGCGGAGCCACAAAGTACGGCTACCATCCAAATTAAACTTGGACGATTCATTAGAATAGCAATAATTGGAGGACCAGCTGCTACACCAGCAAATCTTGCAGAACTATAAATACAACTGATGGTCCCACGTACTTCTTTCCCAATGCTTTCAGTTATAATAGCATCTAAGCTTGGTAAACCGACTCCAATGCCAACTCCACACACTAGGAACACAATAAGTAAATAAATAAACTGATCTGAAAAGCTAACGGCAACTGTTGAAAATCCTGCTAGTAATATTCCGATGAACGTAATCCATTTCATCTTGATAATATCATCCTTGATCACTTTCCCGGTTATATAGGAAGCTAAGCATAGCGCTGCTAAGGGAATCGCAAGATAAAGTCCTTTTCTGATTCCATCAATACGGTAAACATCCTCCATTACACTAGATAGATAAAAGAGGATTCCAAACAAAATAAACATTAAAATCGCACCGACAATAAATACAGCAATCAACCATCGGCCGTGTGTATGAAAGGTGCGTTTTGTATCTTTCCAAAATACTTTGAAGGTTGGCCCTTTATCCTCATTCTTTGGTTTTTTCACAAGAATCACTACTAATAGGACGGACATTAAACAAAAAATTGGTATAGAAAAGAAAGGTAAAAACCAAATGACTCCGGCGAGTAAGGAACCAAGTATAGGGCTCAATACTTTTCCAAATGTATTTGATGTTTCAATAATGCCAAGTGTCGCACTTACATCCTTTTCTCTTCTAAACATGTCTCCTACTAGTGGTAAAACAATTGGAGCCGTGCCTGAGGCACCGACCCCTTGAAGGATCCGGCCAATCAAAACCCATGTAAAGGCATCATCCATTTTCCATGATGCATACCCTGATATCAAGCCACCAATTCCAGCGGCAATCAATGCAGGAATAATCACGATTTTCCTACCAAATCGATCGGATAAAAAACCCGCAATTGGAATAAGAAAAATCGCAACAATGGAATATACAGTAATAATATAGCTAGATTGAAGTTTCGTTATATCTAGTTGTTCCTCCATCTCTGGAAGAACTGGAATGAGCATCGAATTTCCTAAAGTCATAATTAGTGGAATCGAAGCTAAGGAAACGATTGCCCATCTTTTTTCGTATATTTCACCACTTTTTTTTGCTTCGCTCATGATGACAATCCTTTCAAATTGGGCTAAGCATATTGTTTACCATAAGGCTCATCCTTCATGCAAGGACTTATCATACAGTTAATGGAAGTTAGAAGAAACGACCTACTTTTTTATAGTAGGTCGTTTCTTCTCTTTCTATTTATTTGGATGCTACTTTCTGTGTAATTTCCACCGTTCTTTTTGCTTGAAACTTCACAGCACCTTCCACGTCCTCTTTCATATTGTTATTCTCATCCACCGTTACACTGACGCCATAAGGGTTTCCACCAGCTACAAATGTAACAGGATCTGCATAACCGGGTGCTGCAATTATCGCTCCCCAATGGAACATAGACGTATATATACTTAGGATGGTAGCTTCTTGTCCACCATGTGGATTTTGTGCAGAAGACATGGCACTTACTACTTTATTCACTGTTTTCCCCTGTGCCCATAATCCTCCGGCTTGGTCAAAAAATTGCTTCGCTTGCGCAGGTACGTTCCCGAATCTGGTTGGAACACTAAATATGATTCCGTCCGCCCATTCTAAATCATCGTTCGTTGCCTCAGGAACATCCTTTGTTGCTTGATAGTGTTGCTGCCAAGCAGGATTGTGGGCAATCGCAGATTCGGGAGCGAGCTCTTTCATTTTAAGCACTTTCACATCAGCCCCTGCTTCCTTGGCCGCTTCTCCCGCCCATTTCGCCAATTGATAATTGGTACCCGTTGAACTGTAATAAATTACCGCAATATTTACCATACTACTCGTCCTCATTTCTCTATAGTGTTCAAAACATAGTATGTATCAAACGAAAATGGAACATACAAAAAAGAATGTATATTTTTCCAACCGAATGGAACGATCATTTCTGTAAAAAGTAAGCTGTAGAAAGTTTCGCTTAGTAAACTAGTTTTAGCTTGGAAAAGTAATCTTCCCGTATGAAGCACTTTTTCTCTAGACCCACTCAACCCTACTCTGATAAGCTAACTATGCTTATATAGAAATGGAGGCATAGCAATATGGAGCAATACACAAACTTAAAAAAGGGAGAAATGGGTGCTTGGGTAAGTATTGGTGCTTACCTGTTTTTATCTGCAATTAAGCTTATTGTAGCTAGTATTGGAAATTCAGATGCACTCCGTGCCGATGGGCTGAATAATACCACGGACGTTATTGCTTCCATTGCCGTATTAATTGGACTTCGTATCTCCCGAAAGCCACCAGACGAAGATCACCACTACGGACATTTCCGGGCAGAAACCATTGCTTCGCTCATTGCCGCCTTCATCATGGTAACGGTCGGGATTAACGTAATATTAGATACCGTACAAAATCTATGGAACGGTATAGAATCGAATCCATCCATGCTAACGGCTTGGACAGCCCTATTCTCCGCTATCTTCATGATAGCTGTTTATCTATATAACAGTCGTTTGGCGAGAAAAGTAAGGAGCCTGTCCCTTCAAGCGGCAGCACAGGATAACAAATCAGATGCCCTTGTTAGCTTAGGAGCATTCATAGGGATTATTGGTGCACAAATGGGACTTACTTGGTTGGATCCCATTGCTGGTCTTATTGTCGGCATCATTATTTGTTGGACCGCCTGGAAAATATTTTCCGAAGCTACACACACGTTAACCGATGGCTTTGATGAACATGATTTATCTAAGATTAAAGCGAGTATTGGAAAAGACCCAGAAGTAGAAGAAGTAAAAGATGTAAAAGGAAGACTCCACGGGAACCAAGCACTAGTGGAGGTTACCATTTATGTGGACCCAAATTTGAATGTAAAAGAAAGCCATGAAATTACCGAACGCTTAGAGGATATTCTAGAGAAGGAGCATGATGTGAATCATGCGCATATCCATATAGAACCTTATAAAGAAGAAACACATAATGAGAAATAAAAAGCGCACTGGGTGCGCTTTTTTACATGGTCAATACATAAACGGTCAAGATAGCCCCAATGACTGCAATAATAACATTAAGTCCAAAAAATGATAATACGACGGCTGTTAACGCTCCAAAGAACCCGATATGTGGCTTATCCGGAATAACGGTTAGGATTCCAGGAAATATTAACGCGCCTAATGCTGCGTAGGGAATCGCGTTTAGCCAACGATTCACCCAATTTGGAAAATGGACTTTGTCGACAATATAAGCTGGAACAAACCGAGGAATAAGTGTCACTAATGCCATTCCTATATATAATGAGAAGGATCATTGCTTTTCATCCTCCTTTAATAACGGGATACCGATTAGTCCACCAAGAACCGTGCCTAATACAATTGCCCACCCCTGGCTCATAATGAAGCTTGCTGCATAGTTTACAAGCATCCAAAAAGAGCAATAAGTCCTACGCGCCACTCTTTTTTTACAGAAGGAATTAACAAGCCGATAAACATAGCATATAAAGCAATTCCCATACTCTGACTAAGACTGCTTGGAATAATATCCCCCAAAACACCACCGAGAAAAGAACCGATTACCCATGAGGAGTAGGCTGTCAGCATAAGGGCTGCATAGAAATATCCACCATTTTCTTCTTTTGCTTTATCTGGATGTAAAGAAGCAACAGCAAACGTTTCATCCGTTAATCCAAACGACAATGGAACTTTCCATTTTAAACCTATTCCTCGAACTCTATTCATAAAAGATAAGCTCATCACGAAATGCCGAAAATTCAAAACAAATGTGGCGATAATAATTTCGACGGCACCCGTCCCTAACGCAATCATATTTACACCCATAAATTGACTCGCTCCAGCAAAAACCATCATACTCATCAATGTGATTTCTAACACGGTCATTCCCGCTTGTTTCCCCAATACACCATATGTAATCGCAATCGGCAAATAACCTAGCATAATAGGAATGCCCTTTGCGATCCCCTTTTGAATCATCGCTGTATTAGAGTCGCTTTGCTGCATGTCAATCGCTTTAGAAGTCATCTCCTCACTCCTAATCCTTAGCCTTTAGTTAAGTAAAATAATAAAATGTTTTCTCATTATACCGAAATCCAGTCTAGCAAGTCTACACATATCGAAAAAAAAGTCAGTTAACTTTTCGTTAACTGACTTCGTTTCTTACAGATTATCTTGATCTGTTATAATAATCGGCTTATCCTTTGTAATGACCAATGTGTGCTCGTATTGGGCAGAATATGATCCGTCAATCGTACGTGCCGTCCAATTGTTATCATCCATTTGACTTTCCCAGGCCCCAATATTAATCATCGGTTCAATCGTTATAACCATTCCTTCTTTCAAGCGTTGCCCTTTCCCTGCTTCGCCAAAATGTGGAATGTGTGGTTCTTCATGGATGGTAGGTCCAATTCCATGACCAGTAAAGTCTTTTACAACAGAGAATCCTTCACCTTCAGCATACGTTTGAATAGCATGGCCTATATCACCGATTCGTTTGCCTGCTGTTGCTTGCTCTATTCCTTTATACAAAGAAGTTTTCGTTACCTCTAATAGCTTTTGCGTCTGTTCGTCTACTTCCCCTACCGCGTAGGTCCATGCCGAATCAGCTAATCCACCATTTAAGTTTACTACCATATCAATCGTTACAATATCCCCATTTTTTAAAGGTTCATTTCTAGGGAAACCATGACAAATCTCATCATTAATAGAGGCACAGGTTGCATATTCATACCCGTTATAGCCTTTTTGCTCAGGTGTTGCACCATGCTTTGCTAAAAATTCCTCTACGAAATCATCAATTTCGTTTGTCGTTACGCCTGGCTTAATTCGTTTCGCTATTTCTTTATGACATTGAGCAAGAAGTTTACCCGCCTCTTGCATTAATGCGATTTCACGACTGCTTTTTCTTGTAATCATCTGAAACTTCCTTTCTATTGCTTTCCCAACAGTATTTCCAATGGTTGATTTTTTCTCCTCTACAAGTTTACCATAGTTTGTTATTCTCATGGTATGATGAAGAAAAGGAGTTGGGAATATGAACATTCGCCTAATCACAGAACAAGACGCCGAACAATGCTGGCAGCTTCGTCTAGAAGCATTAAAAGAAGAGCCTGATGCGTTCATTACTACCTATGAGGAAGCACTATCTCGTGAGAACCTAGTCGAACAACTAAAGGAGCGTCTACAAAACCCCGAACAACGATTTTTTGGTGCGTTTCTTGATGATCAACTTGTAGGAAATGTAACACTTGTTCATAAAACCCATCCTAAGTTTGCACATAAAGCAGAGCTCATAGCGATGTACGTGTCAAAAGAACATCGCAATCTACAAATTGGAACAAAATTACTCAAGGAAGCTATCCGTTATGGAAAGGATGGTGGCCTTGAACAGCTTCAGTTATGCGTAGTTGCAACGAATCAAAAAGCAGTTCATGTTTATCAAAAGCTTGGGTTTGAGATATATGGTACAGAGCGACAGGCGATAAAAATAGAGGATCGCTATTTAGATGAGTACTTGATGGTATATAATCTGAAACAATAAAAAACAACATGGGGTATTTCTTTACCCATGTTGTTTTTTTACATTTCTTATGCCGGATATGAAACCGCAAAAGAATAAAATATTTTTTAACTTGAATGCGATGGCAACGATACACCCCATTATTCGTACTCCGAGCAGAACTAAGTCATGCTTGAACTCACTTCTTGCCCTTATCACCCAATGGTCTCTCCTACTGCCTTCCTGCTGATTTACTTTATTTCGATAAGTCTTTTACATACCAAGTATCCATCGTACTATGTTCGGATTCATCGAGAGCTTTCTCCAGTTTTTCGAATCCTAATTTTTTGTATAACAGATTAGCTACTTTAAGCTTCTGCATGGTTTCAAGATAGCAAAATGTATAATGTTTTTTCGCAAAGTCGAGTGCAGCTTTCATCAAAAGCTTAGACAAACCTTTTCCTTGCGCATTAGGGGAAACATATAACTTTTGGAGCTCACATACTCCTTCTTTTTTTCCAAAAGGGGCAATACCTACTCCACCTACGACTTTTTCCTGTTCATTTAGTGCAACCCAATACTTAGCATTTGCTTGTTGCTTATAGTATTGTGCTAAATCGCTTAGCTGGGGATCAAAATAGGCTGTACCTGGAATATCTAATTCAAATGATTCCAAAGAGCGTTTAATAATCCGCTCCATTGCTTGATTATCCTTTTCTTCTATTTCTCGAATCCGCA
This sequence comes from Radiobacillus deserti, assembly GCF_007301515.1. Taxonomy (GTDB): domain Bacteria; phylum Bacillota; class Bacilli; order Bacillales; family Amphibacillaceae; genus Radiobacillus; species Radiobacillus deserti. The sequence goes on along the minus strand of NZ_CP041666.1, from coordinate 1,053,631 downwards.
TGTATTTATCCCCCATAGCTTATGTACTTATGATGAACTACCCAATATATTGAAGTATGATTTGATAGAATGCAACCAGTAATCCTAGTAAAGATGCTTTCATTTTGGCTGGATGGTATTTTTCACTACGAAATAAATAAAGAAAAATAATGATAAATCCTAACGGAGCCCATAACTGAAAAACACCACTTTCCGTACTTTGGTAATAAACCGGGGCCACCCAGCTACTACTAATCAAAAAATAGAAGAACACCTTTCCTCGACCGGTCTCTAATTCTTTACTCCATCTATACAACAGGAAAAGTATGATGCCCCCAATAATTGTAATGGAGAGCGAAGGTGAAAAAATCGTTATATTCCCGAAATTAAATTCCATGTTAGACTGTTTTCCTTCCTTTTAGATCCACCTAAATCCTTTTATAGAAACCATTAACCATCCCTGAGCCTTTTTCCTTTTCTTAAATTCTTCTAATCCCATAACCAAGAACATGAGTCCTAAGCATAACAGCATGATAGGACCAATTCTGAAATCATTTGAAATCAATCCATAAAGAGCTAAAAAAAATCCCAATGCAGACAAAATATAACGTAATAGTTTCAACAATAAGAACACTTCCCTTACTGAATTCTATTCTTCCTATACTAACATTTTTTTCCTTATATAAGTGGATAATTTTAATCTCGGTGTGATGGACTATCTACTTTATGTAGAATTAAAAAGAGAGGTTGAGACAAAAGTATAGGAAGCAATGAAAAAACGAACAATTATGATTAGTACCTATACCCCGCTCCGGAAATATACTACGCGTTCCGCGGGCGGCTGGTGAGCCTCCTCGTGCTGACGCACTGTGGAGTCTCACCGATGCCTTTCCTCCCGCTGGAGTCTTTCCGGAGCTATAGGCTGTTGTTCGGCTTTTCGGCTTGTCTTTTTAGTTATGTCCCAGCCCCTTTTGTTGTTTCAAGCAGGAGGTCTCTCCTTCAATTCTTCAAAGCTCGTATCTTTTGAACAAGCTCTTCATATTCTTTCTCTAACGCTTCCTTATCCTCCTGTGGTTTTAACAAGCTAAGCCGACTTATGACATCCGTTAGTTTATTCTCCAGAGTTAACAAAGCTACTTGGTCATCATTAGTTGCTTGAAAGGTTGGTTTTTCCAACGATTCTTCAAATTCTTGTAATGAACCTTGAAAGGTTCGCACTGTTTCGTCTTCAACTATCCATAAACAATCCGCCACTTCCTCCACAAAGGTTCGATCATGGGATACGAGTAGTACGGTACCAGGATAATCCTTGATTAAACCTTCCACCGCCTGTAATGCATGAATATCTAAATGATTCGTCGGTTCGTCCAAAACTAATAGGTTGTAGTCCCCAACTAACAATTTCGCCAAGGCAACCTTTACCCGTTCCCCACCACTCAATACATGGATTGGTTTATAAACCGTTTCCCCCTTAAAGTACATTCTTCCGAGGATAGCTCGAATGACATGTTCTGGGAGATGACTTCCCTCTTCCACGTATTCGTATATAGACGGCTCTATAGGAAGTTTTTCTATGGCTTGATCAAATTGACCAACTTTTATATTGTTGGATAGATCAATGGATGGGTCGCCCGATAATAGCTGGTTAATTAAAGTAGTTTTTCCTACTCCATTTCCTCCAATAATCGCCGTTTTTGATCCAGTTTTTAACTTAATAGAAGGAATGGAATACAGCGTTCGTTCTCCAATCGATTTTGAAAGCTCTTCAGCCATCAAGATGTTCCGACGATGAATTGGAGAAAGGAGGTTATAGTCCATCTGAATGCTTTCCCATTCCTCTGGTTTCTCCACTTTCTCCAAACGCTCCAAACGTTTTTGAATATTTTTCGAAACTCTTTCCACCTTTTTTTGTTTTCCTGCAGCCTTATTCTTATATAACTGCCATTCTGAGTTTCCCATTCTAGAAGGTGGTTTTCTCATTCCACTCGCCTGCTGTTGTTTTTGTAGCATTCTTCCCTCTAATCTTTTTTTCTCCTTCACATACGATTCATGGGCTTGATATTGTTGTTTGATTTCTAACTCTTTCTTTTGCTGATAAAAGGAATAATTACCGTTATACTCTGTTAATGTTCCTTTTTCTAGCTCCCAGATTCGATTACATACTTTGTCTAATAAAGCCCTGTCATGGGAAACAATGACCATTGCCCCATCTATCGTTAGCAATCGTTCCTCAAGCTCCTCTACACGATCCCAATCTAAATTATTGGACGGCTCATCTAGAAACCAGATTCTTGCAGATTCAGAAAATAGCTCTGCTAGTTTTTGCATTGTCTTTTCTCCACCACTTAAATGAGAATCTACTTGATTTTCATCATTCAGCTGCTTGAAATATCCTATCTGCCCTTTTTGTTCTACAATGGACTCTTCACCAAACATACCTAATAAATATTTGAGTAACATGGATTTCCCTTGTCCATTTCTCCCAACTAAACCAATTCGTTCCCCTGAATGAATGGATAGCTCTGGAATTTGGAACAAGTTTCGATCGCCAATGGGATACGCTACGTCTTTAGCATGTAATAATCTCACAAAAAAACCTCCCTGACTGTCCAGAGAGGATATCATTACCTATTTATACCAGCTTGAATAAGACAAAGAATCCTAACAAAGGTAGTTATCGTCAAAGGAACGGATGAAGAGCTCTATTCTTCATCCACTGTGGCAAAATGGACATACTTATCCTATCTCTGGAACGAGTAAATTTCTTTTATCAAACTCGTTAAGTGAATAGGATTAGTACTTCATTAGCCTACAGTTCATTCCTTTCTTTTTTAATTACTCTTTTATTATAACGAAAATCTATAGCAAAGCAAGGCACGTTTTGCTTATTTTTCTTTACTTTTAATATGGTTGTTCTAGACTAGGAAGCGAGAGGAGTGTCCAAATGGAGCAGAAATGGTTGAAATGGGCAAAAGAAATACAAGCATTAGCTCAAGCAGGATTAGCTTACAGCAATAACGTATATGATAGCGAACGGTATGAACAATTAAGAGAATTATCGAAAGAAATAATGGCTAGCTATACATCTGTATCTATGGAGAAATTAGATGAGCTCTTCACAAATGAGGTTGGCTACCAGACACCAAAGGTCGATATTAGAGCATTTATTGTGGAAAACGGTAAATTGTTACTTGTCCAAGAGAAAATAGATGGAAAATGGGCATTGCCTGGTGGATGGGCAGATGTTGGATTATCTCCAAGTGAAATTGCTGTAAAAGAGTCCGTGGAGGAAGCCAATATAGTGGTTAAGCCTAAACGAGTTTTAGCAATCTATGATTACTTGAAACACGAGCATCCCCCTTCCCCATACCATGTCTATAAAATATTCATTCTTTGTGAGCGTACAGGTGGGGACTTAAAAGGCGGTTTAGAAACACATCAGGTGAAATTTTTCAGTCCTGACCAACTGCCAGAACTATCTGTAGAAAGAAACACGAAAGCACAAATTCTCCAGCTTTGGGAGGATGTTTCCCATAATCGACAACTCACTAGATTGGACTAAAAAAGACATCCGATGTCAGTTCTAGGAGAGAAAACGGTATAAAACACACACCAAATAGGAGTACAAATCGCATAGCGTTTCGTACTTTATTTTTTTGATATTACAACATTTTACTTTTTAACACCTTAATTAACATGGTAAATAGCACCCTTTTTTTACTAACCTACATAAATTTATGTACAGTGTGTAACTAAGATCTAAAACTTATGTAAGCGCTATTTTATCTTAGATGTGATTCGTGATGCTTAGGGGATTTGTTATATTTTGAAAAAGTTTTCCAGGGACTTATATTAAAGTTATAGGAGAAACAGAACGTGCTTATTAACCTAACGTACAAGTAAGTAGAAAAGACCCCACTGTAACATTAAACTAAAATGAGACTATTTTTTTAAGCCCCAAGCCTTATGCTAATTTAGACTGGAGATATATAGATAGAACTAACTTTACATGTTAAAATTTTCTTATCATCGCGACTGGGAGTATGTTAATTCGTACAACGAGGGAGGTAAGTTATGAAAAGGAAGATTCGTTTTTCAGAAAAATTATTGTTGGCTGGACTTAGTTTTATATTGTTATTTATGATTGTGCAAGATTGGGTTCCTTTAGGTTCTTTAAATGACGTTCAAGCCATTAGAGAAGAACATACATTTAATGGATTAGTCACTGTTACATTGATTAATGTAACACAAATTTTACTATTAATAGGACTCGTAGTCATTTTTATGGGAAGAAGGTATCCAACATGGATTAAACTTTGGCTAATTATCCATCAAGTAAGTATCTTTGTTGGGGCCCTAATATCCTGGTGGATTCCTTACTTTTTTGGATATGGTGCAGAGCAAAAAGTCCAAATATATAATCAAATGTTTGGAAATACCCACTCTTTCCTTCCCTTAATGAATGGTATTGTTCCGAATACACTTCATATCCTTTTTCATATCACTCTATTATTTTGTATTATCGTAATGATTTATATCTCTTTCACTTCTTCAAAAGGGAATTTTAACAACAGTATTCCAGAGAATATTAGTTAAATTCTCCTCATATTCCTTTTATAATTCAGTTAAAGATCACATATAAATCTATATGTAATGGTTTGTGATTAAACATTTCATGTAAAGTGGAGCGTTAGTAGAATAAGAAAAATTAAATATAACAAACAAAAACGCTCATAATTGAACTGCACCCCAATTGTTAGACACTCAACAATTGGAGGTGCAGTTTTTTATGGCTAAATTTACTCAAGAAAATAAATTAAATGCAGTTCAAAGATATTTAGAAGGTAATGAGAGTTATCATTCTATTGGAGAATCACTGGGGACGTCTTCAAGTGTGATAATGAACTGGGTGGCACAATATAATCTTCATGGTTTAGAGGGATTATTAAAGAAATCCTATGCAAGTTATTCAGAACAGTTTAAACTAAAAGTGCTTAACTATATGATTGAGCATGGGACGTCACCTAATGAAACAGCCGCGATTTTTAAAATCTCCTCTCCAGGTATGATTAGAAAATGGAGGATCCTTTATGAAAAAGGAGGAGTAGACGCCCTTAAACCGAAGAAAAAGGGGCGTACACTCATGAAAAAAGAAAATAAGAGAGATACACAAAAACAAGTACCAACTGATAATTCTATTGAAGCTCTCAAAGCTGAAGTAAAACAGCTACGAATGGAGAATGAGTATCTAAAAAAGTTGAACACCTTAGTTCAAAACAAGGAAAAATCACCAAACAAGACAAAGCGAAAATAGTCTATGAACTAAGGAATGACTTCTCGGTGAAAGCACTTATAACGTTGGCAGATGTACCACGTAGTACGTACTACTACTTCGTTAAACAATTAGATCGTCCAGATAAAGATGCAGAACTAAAAATACTTATAAAAGAAATTTATTATGAACACAAAGGACGATATGGTTATCGTCGTATTCGAGATGAGCTTGTGAACCGTGGGTACAAAGTTAATCATAAAAAAGTTCAACGAATCATGAAGGGATTAGGTTTGAAAAGTATGGTTCGTATGAAGAAATATCGTTCTTATAAAGGGAAAGTAGGTAAGACAGCACCAAACATATTGGACCGTAACTTCAAGGCAGAAAAGCCAAATGAAAAATGGGTAACAGATATTACTGAGTTTAAATTATTTGGGGAGAAACTCTACCTATCTCCTATTCTTGATTTATTTAATGGTGAAATTATTACTTACACGATTGGTTCAAGACCTACATACTCACTTGTTTCAAACATGTTAGAGAAGTCTTTTGAACGATTAACAGATAAAGATAAGTTAATTCTTCACTCAGATCAAGGATGGCATTACCAAATGAGGCAGTATCGCCACGCCTTAAAGGAGCAAGGGATAACACAAAGTATGTCACGTAAGGGAAACTGTTATGACAACGCAGTGATAGAGAATTTCTTTGGAATTATGAAATCTGAATTTCTATACCTCAATGAATTTGATAGCATTGATCATTTTAAACAAGAACTTGAAGAATACATGAATTACTATAACAACAAACGTATTAAGACAAAATTAAAAGGCAAGAGTCCAGTACAATTCCGAACTCTTGCCCAACAAGCTGCTTAATAAAATTATCTGTCTAACTTTTTGGGGTCACTTCAAATCTGATCGTTTTTGTTTGTTATTCATACTACGAAGTTTAGTTAGGAATGTATGCTAATCATTATATTATTTCTAGCTGTTATTAGCATTTTTCCCTCCCGAACCTGAACCCGTTCGATAAGGATGTATTTGTTAAACTAGATCTTTTATAGAGTAGTTCTTTCCATTTTCAATGTTATGGACATCCAAAATAACAGACACCAGCGCTCGTGCTACTACTTCTGTATCGCGGAGGTCGTTATTTTCCTTGTATTGCTTGAATGTTTCCACATCCTTGAATGCATCTGAACTGGAGGAACGAATCGTAGCCTGCATATTCGTATCCATAATCCCTGGATTGAATAGGATAGCTAGGTTTCCAGTATCACCATCCGCTTGCTCCAGTGCAACGGTTTCCGTAAACAAATCAAGCCCTGCTTTTGTACCACAGTAAAGACTCCAGCCTGAGATTGGTCTTTGAGCCGCACCCGATGTTACGTTTACGATAACGGTTTTGGCTGTGGCCTTTTCTAGAAAAATATTGGTAGCGGTCACCGGTGCAACAAAATTGATAGTTGTATGTACAACGACATCTTGTGCAGAATGCCCACCAGCTCGCCCAATTGGGTCCACAATTCCCGCATTGTTTATTAAATAAACGAGCGTAGGTTGTTGACCATATACTTTTGCAGCAATCTCGGAAAATACTGACTCTACTTGGTTTGGATTAGCTAGGTCACAAGGTACATGCTCATATGTAATAGAATAATCATTTGCTAGTTGAGCAAGCTGGTCATTGTTCGTTCTTGATACTCCAATAACGTGAATTTTCTCTTTTATAAGTAAGGAACTAATCGAAGCACCTAACCCTTTGGAACTACCTGTTACGATGGCATACTTCATAATTGGTTCTGCAGTCTACAGAACGTCACCTCCGAGTTTGTTAATTTGCTGAAGGATTTGAGTCAATTGCTTATAGATATCAACAATATCTTGTTGTTTCATGCGAATTAACCCGCTGGAAGACGGCGCTACAAATTCGACGACACCAGGCATGATAGGATATTCTTGAACGCCCCACTTCACCCTTCTATTTTTACTATACTCTTCATACACACCTTTGCCAACAAAACAAAGTACCCTCGGTTTATATGTAATGATTTTTCGCTGTAGCTCTAGCGTTCCTTCTTGATATTCCTCTTTTGTAATTTCCGCCGCTTCTTTCGTTGGCCTTGCCACAATATTCGTTAGACCATAGCCTAGTTCTAATAGCTTCACATCTTCTTCTGGTGCAAACTTCCTCGGCGTTAGCCCCGCTTCATATAATATATTCCAAAACCTGTTGTTAGGATTAGCAAAATGGTGCCCTGTTTCTGAAGAACGGATACTTGGGTTGAACCCGATAAACAACACCTTTAAATTCTCTTTTATATGATCAGGAATAGGTTGTAAACTCATTTGGAATCTCTCCTTAAAAAATATAAGCTAGTTAAAGCATGGGTCAAGTATTTTCAATCTTTCTCTTACTTACAAACATAAAAGGTATTGCCAAAAGCAACACCTTTTACATTTTATTATTCACTACCTTCCGTTATGTTAAAAAACAATTGATCGTCATTTTCAACTTTCGGCTTATTTTTCTTGGCATTTTGGTCTTTTCCCATAATACCATCTGATTCATAGCTTTTATGGTACGATTGCTTTTGTTCTTTCTCGTTCATCTAATTCCTCCTTTTTTCCTATCCTTTCCTAAGGCGAATTAGGTTATACGAGTGCTTTATCTTGTGATTACAACTGCTTGACTTCCCATTTGGGCCCAAGCTTTCTCAAAGTTGATACGGTCCACTGGTTTATTTTTGCCACCGTACGGATCATTGATGTACACATGCTGATGATCGTAACCAGTTACGGCAACACTATGCATACTATACGTAACATTAACTGGGCCTTGCGGAGTCTCCCATGTTTGCATATTACCTACTGGAGTAAAGTTAGCCGTTATAATAACCCAAACTGGGAGGCCCTGTTCTAGATAGGAATACATCTCTTCTGGTGTAGATCCTGTTACATCTATTGCACGATCACCTACATATTGTTTAGCTAGTTGATGAATCGGACCGTGGTAAACTCCAAGTCCTGGTCCTTGGGCCATATCTCCGACAAAGCCTTCATGTGGATTGCCTTTTTGTCCATTGGAATAGCCTAACGGAACATAGGGGATTTCTTTTGCTAGATCGTTTTTCGTTACATCATACCCATGGTACTGCAAAATCATGGCCAAACTTGTTACTTCACAGCCATTATATAGCATTGGATCTGCCATTTGTAATTGTAAAGGAACATCTAGTGGTAACGGGACATTCTCAACAAATGGTTCGATATATATATTTGTGCCAGTTTCTGTTTCTTGTGCTTCCACGTCATAATTTAATGTTTCTTGAGCATAGCTTAACGGAATAAATAAGTCACCGTTTGATGCAATCGCAAAGGCTTTTTCTGGTTGTGGTTCCTGCGCTTGGATTGTACTAGCAAACACGGTCTCAGCCGCTATCTCATGTGGTTGCTTAATTGGAATGTGAAAATTCTTGGAATCCTTTGTTTGGATGTTTACGGAATTTAAAAGTGGTCGTACTTCGAAGGTATCTTTCATCGCTGCTGTAATTAGATGAACGGGGACATAATACTCTTGATTAAAGGATAAGACATCCTGATTAACTTGTTGTTCTCCAATGGTAATGGAAATGTCCTCTCGTATCAACCAACTAGTAGAACCGGATTCAGATGTTGGATGGGCGTTCTTAAGTACTGGTTTTGTCTTGGATTTTGCTGCTTGTGTTGCTTGATTTATAATCTCAGAGTCTATGAATACATAAAGCAATAATGTAACCGAAATACAGATTAGACTCCAGAGCGCTCTTATTTTCCACGTCATGGGCGTACCTCTCTTTATTATTCGATTCTAGATTCATAGTTTTTATCATTTTACAGAAGAATCTAATGAATAACAAAGAATAAGTCTCCATTCGACAAAATCCCCCAAAAACCGGGTGGTGACTGTCACCACCCGGTTTTTCTTTATGGTTTTAGTACTACTTTCACGCAGTTATCATCTTTGCGATTAAAGATGTCATACGCATGTGCAGCTCGTTCTAATGGGAGCTCATGTGTAATAATTTTGGTGGGATCAATTTCCTCGTTAATAATCTGCTGATATAACTTATCCATATACGCTCGTGCAGGAGCTTGTCCCATCTTAATGGAAATGTTCCGTTGGAAGAAAGGGCCTAATGGGAACATGTTATAAAGTCCTCCATATACCCCAGTTAACTGCACCGTTCCAAATTTTTTCACAGCCTTCGTCGCTATCTGAATGGCTCCCAACGTTCCACCTTGTAATTTCAGTTTTTGCTCCACAAACTCCAATGGCGACTTTTTCCCATCCATCCCAACACAGTCAATGACGACATCTGCTCCACCATTTGTCTTCTCCTTCAGCACTTCTCCCATGTCTTCATATTCTGTAAAATCGAATACTTCCGTCTTGTTAGAGGTTTTAGATAGCTCCAAGCGATTTTTAATATAATCGACGGCGATTACCCGTTTTGCACCTCTTTGCCAAGCAAATTGCTGAGTCATTAAGCCGATTGGGCCACAGCCAAGTACAATAACAGTGTCACCAGGCTTAACACCAGCATTATCTACACTCCAATAAGCAGTTGGTAACACATCAGACAAAAACAATAAAGAATTGTCTTCTAGCTCACAATCATCCGGCACTCTAAATGGCGTATAATTCCCATAAGGAACACGCAAGTATTCCGCTTGCCCACCAGGGAGGTTCCCAAATTTTTCAGAATATCCAAAATAACCTCCTGAGTCATAATGTGGATTAGCATTATCACATTGGCTTTCTAAATGCGCTTCACAATACGGACAATGCCCACAAGCTAGTGTAAACGGAATAACTACACGGTCCCCTTTTTTAACCTTCGTTACATCTGGTCCAACTTCTTCGACAATTCCCATCGGTTCGTGCCCAATAGAATATCCAATCGGCAAAGGTATATTTCCTTGGTATAAGTGCAAATCTGATCCGCAAATTGCCGTTGATGTCACACGTATAATTACATCTTCTCTATCTTGTATGGTTGGGTCAGGTACTTGTGTGACATCGACAGCATATTTTCCTTGATACGTAACAGCCTTCATTATGCTTCCTCCAGTGCTTATGATGTAATCTTAAGATTCCGTAAACCAAGGATAAATATGTATGAAATTGTAAATAGAAAATGGGTGCTTCAAAACAGCACCCATTCCCGTTACTTCATATAAGATTGGTCTAATGCATCCACAAACGCTTTTACAATATCTTCTTTGTCCTCAATGCCTACAGAAATCCGAATCAGCCCCTTTGTAATTCCCAATTCCTTCAAAGCCTCCTCCGGTAATGCACGATGTGAAGTGGACAATGGATATGAAACGGTCGTTTCAACTCCAGCAAGTGTCGGAACAATGTTCACCCAAGATAATGATTTAAAAAATGTGTCTACATCACATGAATCAGTAATATCTATTGTTACAATTGCACCATTCCCGCGTTCTGATACATGTTTCGGATAATACACTCGGTCCACTGCTTGATGTTCTTTCAAAGAATCCGCAAGATACTGGGCGTTGTTTACGTGCCGCTCCATTCTTACACTTAGTGTTTTTAACCCTCGACACGTTAGCCATGCTTCAAATGGACTAAGATTTGTTCCAAGATTTACAACCTTGGATCTAGCCTTCGCAATTATATCTTCATGTCCCACAAGCACTCCAGCCGTAACATCACTATGTCCCCCGATGTACTTTGTTGCACTATGAACTACGAGATCAACGCCTTCTAAATAAGGTTGACATAAATAAGGAGTAGCAAACGTGTTATCAATCATTGTTTTTAAGTCATGTTTACGAGCTAGCTCGACCACATTCTTCAAGGATTCCGTACGTAGCAACGGATTAGTAACAGACTCTGAATACAGAAGCTTCGTATTGGAACGGATATTCTTTTCAACTTCTTTCAAGTCCTCATAGTTTACAAATGATACATCAATTCCAAAATCAGATAATTCGTGGGCAAGTAACTGATAGGTGCCACCATAAATATCCGTAGAAGCTAATACATGATCCCCTTGCTTAGCTACCGCTAAAACCCCAACCAGGATAGCTGATAACCCAGAGGATGTTGCAACACCACTTGGAGCTCCTTCTAACTGTGCAACGGCATGTCCCAATTCATCTGTGTTAGGATTCCCTACACGTGTATATAAATAGTCTTTTTCCCCTTGATAGAAGCTTTCTAAGTCATCGAGATCCTTAAATTTAAAAGCCGATGTCTGATAGATAGGGGTAATCTTACTATCGATCGTATTGGATTTTTTCTTCGAGAGATGAACGGTCTGTGTATCAAAACGTTTCATGGTTTTCTCCCCTTCTATGTATGTATTAGTACTACTTTACCGCAGCTTCAACTAAAATTCCAATGTTTTATTTGCGACATAAAAAAACCCTCCCAATTGGGAGGGGTCAACATTTATATAGCCTTTTGATCCTCTTGATTCACCTGGGAAGGAACTAATTTTCTGATTCCGAAGCCATTCGTGTATGGTGCTAATATCCCATATAAAGCAGAAAAGAAAAAGCCTCCTAAATTAAATATAGCCCAAGGTAAAAATTCAAAATTTCCTACACCTAATGTTGTGGCAATAAACACACCTGAAACAGTCCAAGGCATTAGTACTTCGGTTATCGTAACGGAGTCCTCCATATTCCTAGAAAGATTAACAGGATGTAAATTCTTCTTTTTAAAGATGTCTCCGAATATATCTTTAATCAAGAAAAAGGTTACTAATGCATTAGATGTACAGTTTATAACTGCAAATCCGGATACAAGAGAAGCAACCGTAATGCTACCAACGGATTTCAAATGAGAAATAATTCGCTCCAACACAACATTTAATGCTTGTGATACTTCTAAAGCAGAAGCAAAAAAGAAGGCAACAAAAACAAAGAATGTAGCATTGTACATAGATTGGAGACCCCCCCTGTTTAAGAGTCCTTGCATATCTTCTGTAATAACATCGGGACTTATATTCGGAATAGATTCCGCTATCATGTCTACAGAAAATCCAGAGACTGCGGACGCAAATACGTTAGAAAATGTAGCTTGTTGGAAAAATAACGCTAATATCATAGCTGAGAAGGCTGAAGTAAACATAACAATCAATGGTGATTTTTTCATGAGGGAACCAGCGACGACAATCAGTGCTGGGATGAGAAGTACTAGGTTTAAATTAAAGAGTTGATCAATTCCAGCTGTCATTTCTTCAATATTGGATAGCTGTGTAGCATCTGTTTCCATACCAAGTCCGACAACGAAGTAAACAATAATCGCGATAATAGACGATGGAATGGCTGTATATAACATATGCTTAATATGTTCATAAAGATTAGATCCAGCTGCAAGCGAACTCATATTCGTTGTATCCGACAATGGAGATAGTTTATCCCCAAAGTATGCACCTGAAACCACTGCACCTGCAGTAATAGCAAGTGAGACATCCATTGTTTGGGCAATACTCATGAGTGCTACCCCGATAGTACCTGCCGATCCCCAAGAAGTTCCCACACACATCGACACAATAGCAGTAGCTAAAAAGGCCAGTACGTACAAATAATTTGGATTGATGAGCTCTAATCCCCAAAAAACAAATAGCGGAATCGTACCTGAAATGAGCCATGTCCCAATTAATAAGCCAATACTAAAAAGGATTAGTATAGCTGGTAGCGCTTTCTTAATCTTGTTTCCCATTACTTGTATTATCCCATCAAACGAGTTTCCTTGGATGATAGCAAAAACGGAAAAAACCACTCCAGCAAAGAGCAGCATCAACTCTGCTGGATATTTAAGTACACCAATTCCTCCTATAAAGATAGCCATAGATATACATATAGGGACTAATGCCATTCCTAGACTTGGTCGATTGTTCATTTTACTCTCCCCTTATTCTTTGAGTTTTTGAAATGCCTGTTCTAAATCAGATATTTGCAATTCTGATCCTTCTAACCCTACTGACAACCTAATGATACCGATGGGAATTCCTTGCATCTCAAGAATTTCCTCATTGTTATCTTTTAGTGGTGAGATAACTAAACTTTCATACCCGCCCCAACTGACTCCAATTTTGAATAGCTGTAAGCTGCTTATAAACTTAGAAACCTTTGCAAAACTTGGGTCCTTTAATACAAAGCTGAATAAACCAGAATAGCCAAGCATTTGTTCAGAAAGAAAATCTTTTTCTTCTATACTTGGATGGTATATCTTTGTGACATCCTCTTTTGTTTGAAGATATTCAATGACTTTTTTCACACTCTCCTGGTGTTGCTTTAAACGCAACGGGAGTGTTCGTAATCCACGTGTTATTAAGAAAGCATCATTTGGACTTAGTACCGCCCCATTTAACTGATGACCGATTTTAAAAATTCGATCAATCAGAGATTTCTGCCCGATTACCGCTCCCCCCATGACATCACTATGACCTCCTATGTACTTTGTTAAAGAGTGAATGGAAATATCAATACCTAACGTTAATGGTTTCTGGTATATAGGGGTAGACCAAGTGTTGTCAATAGCCGTAATAATACGGTGCTTTTTAGCAATATCAGCAACTTTCCGTAAATCCAATACCTTCATAAGCATGGTACCGGGACTTTCCAGATATATCATCTTTGTATTTGGTTTAATTGCTTCTTCCAACTTAAAAACATCCGGTTCTAAAACATCATATTCAATATTAAATTTCGATAAATGCTTCGCTAACTCTAACGTCGGCCCATAAATGTTATTCATAAACAATACATGGTCTCCACTTTCCAATAATGAATGAAAAACTGCACTTATCGCTCCCATCCCAGAACCAAAACATTTACATTTTTCCCCACGTTCTAAAAGAGCTATCTTCTCCTCCAAAAATTGCACAGAAGGGTTTACCCCTCGTGTGTACACGTAATTCTCTCTTTCGTTTTTTTGTGCATCAACAAAAGCACGAAAGTCTTCAAAAGTAAAAATGCTAGTTTGGTAAATTGGTGGTGATACTGCACCATATTCATTCGATTCTCTATTTCCTATGCTTGAGCAAATTTCTTCGTCGGTGTACATCACTTTTGTTCCCTTCTTTCAACAAAGTATCCTTTCGTAACCGTCCCTTCAACCTACCCCCCTCTCTAAAATTTCACTTTTATACTATCATACTTTCAACCTGTATGAAAGGTTAGATTTTTCTGAATACTTATTACGACTATTTATGTTATTTTCTGATATAATAAAATCACTAATTATTCAGCATGGTGGTGATCTCATATTGAAGACCTTAAGGAAGCCAAGGCTTTCCGAACGAGCTGCTGAAGAGATTAAGCAGTATATTAAACAAGAACAATTGAAAGAGGGGGATCGTCTTCCTTCTATATCAGAACTAATTAATAGTCTAGGAATTGGGAGATCTACGTTGCGGGAAGCATTACAGCTACTCGAATCCCAAGGAATACTAGAAATATTGAATGGAAAAGGTACTTTTGTTAAAGATACAAATCCTTATCAAATTCATACCTCTTTTGATATTACAAATGAGAAGCATTTTCTATTAGAAGCGCTTGAGGTTAGATTTGCATTAGAAGGTAAAGCAGTTGAATTGGCAGCGAAATTTGCCACAGAAGATGAAATTAACAAAATGGAGTTCTATCTGAAAGAATACGTCCGTTTTATTGAACTTGATGACCGAGATAATGCAAATCAAGCAGATTCATTATTCCATCGTACTATATATGATGCTTCTAAAAACGAACTGCTGAAAAGTATTATTGAGTCTGTTTGGGATTCTTTTTACGAGTTTTGGAATGAGCCATTTGGGAAACAGGATATTTTTGACCCAAGCTATCCTCATCATGAATCACTATTATTAGCTATTAAAAATAAAGACACGTTCCAAGCTAAACAAGCTTTTACCGAAATTATGGAATCTGTTCGAACATCCATTGAAAGCATATAAAAGCCTATTCATCTAGCGGTGAATAGGCTCTTCTCTAAAGTATATTCTTCACATCTACTATCGAGTCGCCACTAACAATTCGTTCTCTAAGCTCGATTATTAGACTTTTCACATCCTCGTCTCTATCTTCTTCCATTATTTTTTTATGGAGCACCGTGTAAAGTGTGATATCTCTTAACCGGAAAAACAAAGGCAAGTTCTTATCCCAATCGGCTGGAAGTCGGTTTTCCACTTTATAACCATCTATAAACGCATGCAAAAATGTTTTTGCGAATGCTTCTTTCTCCTTATATTTCTCCTTTGGAAATCTTCCCAAAATAGAATAATATAATGGAATGGCTATATCTGATGCAAACCACAAATAACAGCTATCATCAAAATCAAATACTTCAACGTTTTTTCCATTATAAAAGAAATTTCCCGAGTGAATATCATTATGAATTAGTCCAAAATTATCGTTGTTCTTTGGAAGCTTATTTAATTCCGTTAAAAATTCGGTAACTTTGTCTACAACTACTTTGTCTTGAACATATCTTCCTACATCGAGTAAATCGTCCTCATCCCAGTTAGGTCGTTTTTTAATATTTGGTTCTGGAGTGTACTTCTTGGTTACTCGGTGCATGCTCCCTATCATTTGACCCCATTTAAAAAATAGCTTCTTGGAAAATTCCGGATCAGAGAAACGAACTTGTTTTCCTTCAGCTTTCGAAAATAAACTAGCATGAAAGCTAGACCCATCAGATGCTATTAAGCTTTCTACAAGATTTCCATCTATGGAGAGATGTGCTTTAGGTACTCTGAGCCCATTGTTGAACAAAAAATTAAGCCAATCAACTTCAGAATGGAGTTCTTCTTCGTGTCTGTGAGAACTATGTGTTAAACGTAATATGTATGGAGTTTCGTCTTGATATACTTCGAACACATAGTTTTCAAAATCCCCAAGTTTTTTTCGGTCGTTTCTTAACTGAAATTTTTCGCTGAAATAACTCAACACTTCTTCTGTTAATATCTTTTCAATCATCTTCTCCATCAGACTCAACTCCATTCACTATTTATTGATTTTATTTTATCACAGTAAATCTGTTTGCAACGAAAAACCTAGAATCGTCTATTGATTCTAGGTTTGGAATATGTATATTTAATTCGATGTCGGTAGAAAATGATTGGTTGTATTCTTCGAGTACTACTATTATTTTCTAACAGAGAAGCAAAACGACGTTGTTAGAAAATGATTGGTTGCACTCTTCGAGTACTACTATAAATTTTTAACATGGAAGTTAATTCGACGTAGTAAGAAATTTGGTTGCACTCTTCGAGTACTTCTGATTTTATCCTAGCTAAGAAGTAGTTCGACGTAGTCAGGATAAATATTTTGGTTGCGGGGGCAGGATTTGAACCTACGACCTTCGGGTTATGAGCCCGACGAGCTACCAGACTGCTCCACCCCGCGACGATAATAAATATTATATGTTGTTCATGAGCAAAGTATTGGTCTTGAACCAAGTGATTGGACCCCTGCATCTTCTAGCTTATTTAAAGAGGATTAGTGCTTCAGGGTTACTCGCAGTTTATTCGGTGGACGTTTTGCTCGTTGCTCCACCCCGCGATGATAAAAAATATTTAATATTGTTTCATGAGCAATGTTTAGATTTAAACCAAATGTTTGAACCCCTGCATCTTCTAGCTTATTCAAAGAGGATTAATGCTTCGGGGTTACTCGCAGTTTATTCGGTAGAAGTTTTGCTCGTTGCTCCACCCCGCGATGATAAAAAGTATATTTGGTTGGCCTAGCGACGTCCTACTCTCGCAGGGGCAATGCCCCAACTACCATGGGCGCTGAAGAGCTTAACTTCTGTGTTCGGCATGGGAACAGGTGTGACCTCTTCGCTCTTGCCACTAGACCTTTAATGTAAAGTTGAGTTTATACCCTAAAAACTAAATAAGAGTTAGACAATCAAACGAGCTATAGCCACGGCTAGCTTCCGTGTCCACCGGACACTTCCGCTTTATAAGTTTAGTTAAGTCCTCGATCGATTAGTATTCGTCAGCTACACATGTCACCATGCTTCCACCTCGAACCTATCAACCTCATCGTCTCTGAGGGATCTTACTCATTTAAAATGATGGGAAGTCTCATCTTGAGGGGGGCTTCATGCTTAGATGCTTTCAGCACTTATCCCTTCCACACGTAGCTAACCAGCTATGCTCCTGGCGGAACAACTGGTGCACCAGCGGTGTGTCCATCCCGGTCCTCTCGTACTAAGGACAGCTCCTCTCAAACTTCCAACGCCCACGACGGATAGGGACCGAACTGTCTCACGACGTTCTGAACCCAGCTCGCGTACCGCTTTAATGGGCGAACAGCCCAACCCTTGGGACCGACTACAGCCCCAGGATGCGATGAGCCGACATCGAGGTGCCAAACCTCCCCGTCGATGTGGACTCTTGGGGGAGATAAGCCTGTTATCCCCGGGGTAGCTTTTATCCGTTGAGCGATGGCCCTTCCATGCGGAACCACCGGATCACTAAGCCCGACTTTCGTCCCTGCTCGACTTGTAGGTCTCGCAGTCAAGCTCCCTTCTGCCTTTACACTCTTCGAATGATTTCCAACCATTCTGAGGGAACCTTTGGGCGCCTCCGTTACTCTTTGGGAGGCGACCGCCCCAGTCAAACTGCCCACCTGACACTGTCTCCGAACCGGATCACGGTCCTGGGTTAGAAGGTCCGTACAGCCAGGGTGGTATCCCACCAGCGCCTCCACCGAAGCTAGCGCTCCGGTTTCTCAGGCTCCCACCTATCCTGTACAAGCTGTACCAACATTCAATATCAGGCTACAGTAAAGCTCCACGGGGTCTTTCCGTCCTGTCGCGGGTAATGCGCATCTTCACGCATAGTATAATTTCACCGGGTCTCTCGTTGAGACAGTGCCCAAGTCGTTGCACCTTTCGTGCGGGTCGGAACTTACCCGACAAGGAATTTCGCTACCTTAGGACCGTTATAGTTACGGCCGCCGTTTACTGGGGCTTCGGTTCAACGCTTCGCCGAAGCTAACGCATCCCCTTAACCTTCCAGCACCGGGCAGGTGTCAGCCCCTATACTTCGCCTTTCGGCTTCGCAGAGACCTGTGTTTTTGCTAAACAGTCGCTTGGGCCTTTTCACTGCGGCTTCTCATGCAAGAAGCACCCCTTCTCCCGAAGTTACGGGGTCATTTTGCCGAGTTCCTTAACGAGAGTTCTCCCGATCACCTTAGGATTCTCTCCTCGCCTACCTGTGTCGGTTTGCGGTACAGGCACCTCTTTCCTCACTAGAGGCTTTTCTTGGCAGTGTGAAATCAGGAACTTCGGTACTATATTTCCCTCCCCATCACAGCTTGTGATTGCCAGACGGATTTGCCTATCTGACTCACTCACTGCTTGGACGCGCTCATCCAGCGGCGCGCTTTCCCTATCCTACTGCGTCCCCCCGTCGTTCAAACGGAAAGGAGGTGGTACAGGAATATCAACCTGTTGTCCATCGCCTACGCCTTTCGGCCTCGGCTTAGGTCCTGACTAACCCTGAGCGGACGAGCCTTCCTCAGGAAACCTTAGGCATTCGGTGAAGAAGATTCTCACTTCTTTTTCGCTACTCATACCGGCATTCTCACTTCTAAGCGCTCCACCAGTCCTTACGGTCTGACTTCGCTGCACTTAGAACGCTCTCCTACCATTGTTCGTAAGAACAATCCACAGCTTCGGTGATACGTTTAGCCCCGGTACATTTTCGGCGCAGAGTCACTCGACCAGTGAGCTATTACGCACTCTTTAAATGGTGGCTGCTTCTAAGCCAACATCCTGGTTGTCTAAGCAACTCCACATCCTTTTCCACTTAACGTATACTTGGGGACCTTAGCTGGTGGTCTGGGCTGTTTCCCTTTCGACTATGAACCTTATCACCCATAGTCTGACTCCCAAGATAAAGTAGCTGGCATTCGGAGTTTGACTGAATTCGGTAACCCGATGAGGGCCCCTAGTCCAATCAGTGCTCTACCTCCAGTACTCATTTCTTGAGGCTAGCCCTAAAGCTATTTCGGAGAGAACCAGCTATCTCCGTGTTCGATTGGCATTTCACCCCTACCCACACCTCATCCCCGCACTTTTCAACGTGCGTGGGTTCGGGCCTCCAGTCAGTGTTACCTGACCTTCACCCTGGACATGGGTAGATCACACGGTTTCGGGTCTACGACCCCTTACTACAACGCCCTATTCAGACTCGCTTTCGCTGCGGCTCCGTCTATACGACTTAACCTTGCAAGAGATCGTAACTCGCCGGTCCATTCTACAAAAGGTACGCCGTCACCCGTTAATGGGCTCCGACTACTTGTAGGCACACGGTTTCAGGTTCTCTTTCACCCCTCCCGGGGTGCTTTTCACCTTTCCCTCACGGTACTGGTTCACTATCGGTCACTAGGGAGTATTTAGCCTTGGGAGATGGTCCTCCCGGATTCCGACGGAATTTCACGTGTTCCGCCGTACTCAGGATCCACTCTGGAGGAAACAGTCTTTCGATTACAGGGCTCTTACCTTCTTCGGCTGATCGTTCCAGATCGATTCGTCTACACTATTTCTTTGTAACTCCGTATAGAGTGTCCTACAACCCCAGAAAGCAAGCTTTCTGGTTTGGGCTGTTTCCGTTTCGCTCGCCGCTACTCAGGAAATCGCATTTGCTTTCTCTTCCTCTGGGTACTAAGATGTTTCAGTTCCCCAGGTCTGCCTCCTATATCCTATGGATTCAATATAGGTACTACTCCATTACGAGCAGTGGGTTTCCCCATTCGGAAATTTCCGGATCAACGCCTACGTACGGCTCCCCGAGACATATCGGTGTTCGTCCCGTCCTTCTTCGGCTCCTAGTGCCAAGGCATCCACCGTGCGCCCTTCTTCACTTAACTAATAGTCTGTGAAAAGACGTGGTCTTTACTAAAATTGATGTCTTGTTTAGTCTAGTTCCGGCTCCTAACTCTCCTGAGCAGTCGCCTTCACTTCCTAATACTCTTATCTAGTTTTCAAGGTACAACTTCCACATGACGTGGTGACTTCTGTGTTGTCACAGGACGTGACGGTTTTAACAGAAGTTCATTGAAGGGATTTAATCCCTCAAAACTGAACCAAACAACCAAGTATGTCTCTGACCAGCTCCGAAGAGCTGGCTTCCGTTATCTTTCCTTAGAAAGGAGGTGATCCAGCCGCACCTTCCGATACGGCTACCTTGTTACGACTTCACCCCAATCATTGGCCCCACCTTCGGCGGCTGGCTCCTAAAAGGTTACCTCACCGACTTCGGGTGTTGCCAACTCTCGTGGTGTGACGGGCGGTGTGTACAAGGCCCGGGAACGTATTCACCGCGGCATGCTGATCCGCGATTACTAGCGATTCCGGCTTCATGTAGGCGAGTTGCAGCCTACAATCCGAACTGAGAATGGTTTTATGGGATTTGCTTCACCTCGCGGCTTCGCTGCCCTTTGTACCATCCATTGTAGCACGTGTGTAGCCCAGGTCATAAGGGGCATGATGATTTGACGTCATCCCCACCTTCCTCCGGTTTGTCACCGGCAGTCACCTTAGAGTGCCCAACTAAATGCTGGCAACTAAGATCAAGGGTTGCGCTCGTTGCGGGACTTAACCCAACATCTCACGACACGAGCTGACGACAACATGCACCCTGTCACTCTGTCCCCGAAGGGAACGCCCTATCTCTAGGGTGGTCAGAGGATGTCAAGACCTGGTAAGGTTCTTCGCGTTGCTTCGAATTAAACCACATGCTCCACCGCTTGTGCGGGCCCCCGTCAATTCTTTTGAGTTTCAGCCTTGCGGCCGTACTCCCCAGGCGGAGTGCTTAATGCGTTAACTTCAGCACTAAGGGGCGGAAACCCCCTAACACCTAGCACTCATCGTTTACGGCGTGGACTACCAGGGTATCTAATCCTGTTCTCCCCACGCTTTCGCGCCTCAGCGTCAGTTACAGACCAGAGAGTCGCCTTCGCCACTGGTGTTCCTCCACATCTCTACGCATTTCACCGCTACACGTGGAATTCCACTCTCCTCTTCTGCACTCAAGTTCCCCAGTTTCCAATGACCCTCCACGGTTAAGCCGTGGGCTTTCCATCAGACTTAAGGAACCGCCTGCGCGCGCTTTACGCCCAATAATTCCGGACAACGCTTGCCCCTACGTATTACCGCGGCTGCTGGCACGTAGTTAGCCGGGGCTTTCTCGTTAGGTACCGTCAAGGTACAAGCAGTTACTCTGTACGTGTTCTTCCCTAACAACAGAACTTTACGATCCGAAAACCTTCATCGTTCACGCGGCGTTGCTCCGTCAGACTTCGTCCATTGCGGAAGATTCCCTACTGCTGCCTCCCGTAGGAGTCTGGGCCGTGTCTCAGTCCCAGTGTGGCCGATCACCCTCTCAGGTCGGCTACGCATCGTTGCCTTGGTAGGCCGTTACCCTACCAACTACTATGCGCCGCGGTCCATCTATAAGTGACAGCAAAAGCCGCCTTTCAACTTTCTCCCATGCAGGAAAAAGTGTTATCCGGTATTAGCCCCGGTTTCCCGGAGTTATCCCAGTCTCATAGGCAGGTTACCCACGTGTTACTCACCCGTCCGCCGCTCGTTCCACTATCGTCACCCCGAAGGGGTCAGATAGCTTCCCGCGCTCGACTTGCATGTATTAGGCACGCCGCCAGCGTTCGTCCTGAGCCAAGATCAAACTCTCCAATAGATGACGCACACGGATGTGCTCATGCAGCTGTTGCGACAGGACGTCGCGAACTTAAGCTGTCTCATTGGTGTTTGCTTGCTCAATAATAAAGCTAGCTAAAATCTTACTTAACATACTGGTTGTTTTGTTCAGTTTTCAAGGATCAAAGTGTTTTGATTGTTTTTATCGACAACTTTTACATCATATCAAGTCAACAACTATAAGTCAATAACTTTATGATTCAACTTCTTTTTTATCCAAAGCGTAAATAGAAGCGACAAAAATTATTATATCATGTTTACTCATTTAACGTCAACAACTTTTTTTCTAATCTTGTTTCTTGCTTGCCGGTGTTACTTAGTATATACGTCTAAGGTAAAAAAAGATACCGGAAAGTATTTCCTTCTTTCATACACGGATAATCAAGTAGTCCCCGTTCTTCATCCTTACTACATCCGCCTTCATAGCTTTCGCAATATCTGCAGTCATCGTAGAAAGCTGTTCATCATCGGACGCAAAAAGTGCTAAAGGAGTTCCTCCCAGGAACCTTTCCTTATGTTTCGTAAGATAGGCTAATATTTCATAACTAGGTTTTTGACTTGATTCTCTACCCAAATTAATCCCTCACTATTTCATTAATCCATGACTCTTCTTAGAGCTTTCCAAAACAGGCGTATTCTTCATTGCTTCTACTAATTTCGGAACATCTCTTAGAATTGGAACGAACGTGATAACGACCCTTCCTTGATTGTATTCCTTCCTACTAA
Organism: Radiobacillus deserti; assembly: GCF_007301515.1. GTDB lineage: Bacteria > Bacillota > Bacilli > Bacillales > Amphibacillaceae > Radiobacillus > Radiobacillus deserti. The sequence goes on along the minus strand of NZ_CP041666.1, from coordinate 1,030,896 downwards.
AATGGTACCTTTTCACTCCTAATGTACGTGTTGCTTCGAATAAGGCAGCCTGCCTTTGTCCAAAATTATCTAAAGTCACTCGATAATGCTGTTCCTTTGGAGTTAACACTACAGCAATTCCTTCTTTTTGAAACATAGTTGCTGCGTTTTCACTCCCTAGAATATTAGATACAAATATACCATCTACGAATAGCTCCGATCCCTTCACTTCAACTAGTCCTTCTTTTACGTCTGCAATATCTCCAATTCTTTTTCCTCTGGAAAAACTCTTTAACAAATATAAACAAACTAATCCAGCTACAATACCTAATAACATCTCCAGCCATAACAACTCTGTACGAATAAGCTGAATTGTAAGTGCTGTAATAAAGGCAACAACTAAGGCAAGGTAATTTCGCGCTTCAAACGTTTTAGAGATTCCATCAATATAGGCATCTCCTCGAAAGGTGAACTCTGTATTCTCTAAATCTTTTAGGCTTTCTCTCTCTGATTTACGTACATCTCGGAATTGTTGAATTGCTAAAGTGAGAAAAGTTACAGCTACAAAATTCTTTGTCATGAGCGCCGGTATGGCTACCGCTCCAAGCGCAGCTGCAACGAACCCTGTTACGAGATGAATTAAATATCCATTCGGATAGCTAGGATATTGTCTAAAGTCTTCTTTAATAGTAATAGCACGAGCTACCGTACCAACTACTAATGCTGTAACAATCAGAACAATATGTTCCGTAGAAAGAATCTGGTCTGACATGAGCAACCTCCGTAACTGTCATATCTTTTAGATTGTCCAGTTCCTTCTATATATATGTATATAAAACAACCTCTCTACATTGTAGAGAGGTTTCCATTAATTCGCTAACCAGGCCACACCCAGTGTACCGTAGCCTGTATGAACGCCAGCTACAGGAACAAGCGTTTCAATTTTGAATTTGATTTGCTCATGTATGTTTTCAAGCTCTTCCTTCCATTGTTGCGCTTGCTCGAATACACCAGCATGTAAAATACACAATTCCTTTAGCCTATGTTTTTCTATGGTCTCCGAGATAATTTGGTTCATTTTCTTTCGAGCCCGATTACTCGTTCTCACTTTATCGTGAATGACCACTTTGCCATCATCAAAACATAGCATTAACTTTATATTCATAATACTTGCTAGTGCTGATTTCGCAGCACTTACTCTTCCACTTCTTCTTAATTGCTCTAGGCTCTCAGGTAGAAGAAATACTTGGGCTTTACTAGGTAGTGTGCGAAGTGTCTTGACAATTTCCTCATATTCCACACCTTGATTTTCTAATTGGATACCGATATCCATCATTTTCCCCAATGGATAGGCTCCAATTCTTGAATCAATCACTTCTACAGGAAAGCCAGACATTTCCGATGCACTCTTTGAACTTTGATAAGTTCCTGTTAACTCGCTAGATGCATGAAGTGCTATTCCATAATCGTACTCGTTTTTCAATTTCTCATAGAGATTCACAAATTCACCGAAGGTTGGTTGGCTTGTTTTCGCACCGATGCCATGCACCTTCAGTTTTTCGTAGAATTCCTCTTTTGTAATATCGATGTCTTCACGATATGAAATATCATTCACAATGACATTCATTGGCAAAACAAAGATATTATGTTTTTCTATAAACTCTTGCGACAAACCAGAAGCACTATCTGTAATCCAAGCAATTTTTCCCATGTTGCACTCCAATCCTAATCTCTTCCCTTTTTCTATAGGATACCGTTTAACATAAATTTTATCAATTGAAAACCCTAACAAACAGTTAGGTTAATCCTTGATGATTGGACTGCTGTGGATTGGATGATTGCAACGGGATGATAGTTTGTTGTTGTTCCATAGATGTTGCTTCTGGTTGGTGTGACCATCCCATTTGTTTACTTAACATTTCATACATTTGTTGAATCTGATGTTGTTGTTTTCCCATTTCGATATGAGCTTGTTTCACTTGAACTGTTTTCATATTGGATGCTGAAACAAAATTATCGTTAGCCATAGCGGTTGCTGTAAAGTGACTATCCATCACTATATATTTATCTTCTATTAGACCAACATACGTTGGATCCATTTGCTTTATGGCAACCGGTTGTGGAATTGGTGGTACTTGAATATGGTTAGTTGTTTCGCTTGGTTGTAACAATTGATTCATGACTTGAACGTGGTTTTTCATCATTTCGATCTGTTGACTTAAGATAGATTGAACTTGCGTATTTGCAGTTATTTTCTGAAACATTTCCAGCCTTTTCATGACACCTTCGTGTGCTTCTAAATGGTTACTCATTAATCCTACATCTATTACTTTTAACATGTAAAATCCCTCCTCATAAATTAGAATGTATTAAACGCAGACGTCTTATCCAAAACGATAATAAATCAGAATAAAAGTAGCTAATACAAATAGGAAGTTTAAAAAAATTTATAAAATGGCCAAACATTATAAGTGCTGCAAGCTTTGTAGTAATATGATGGGGAATCAATAAGCCAATAATGATAATCCACATTAGGATGGTTTGCCATGAATAGTCAATAACAAATTCAGGCGCAAACATAGTGCCTGATAATACTTGAATGAGAAAAGCACCCGCTGTACCGTATTTCAATATATACCTTGAGTATCTACGCAACCCCTCAAGGGCCTCATTAATTTTCATAAAGAGAAATTCATTACCTTTGGAATGATTTGAGTAAGCGCTGCTAGAAGTATAGCCACTAAAATAGCTACAGTTAAAAATAATGGAGATAAAATATTTTCGATTGGAATTTTCACAGGTGGTTTCGTTGTAAACCATTTAACATGGCCCAATAATACGATCGGAGAGAAACAAAATAAGAAAACCAAGCATAAACTAATTAGTCTACTTGTCATATGATTCATACAGGTAGTTTTCACGAAACGGAAAGGATTATGATTAACGCAAAACAAAAGTCTCTTTCAACGAATGTTAGAAGAGACTTTTAATTTATACTCATTATACATACCATGATTCGATCCTCCATTAATTAAATGTCCTATATAGAAGTCATTTCGGTCTTCGATCATGGATTTCATATAACAGTTCAAATTCATTCATCATGATACCCCCATTTTCATTTTACTTCGGTCGACGTTCTTGCATCATATACTCAATTTCGTATTCATTCATTTCCTATCACCTTCTTTCATCACAATTACCTTGGGCGACGGTCATTCATATCTCGCATAATTTCAAATTCATTCAGCATGTTTTTTCCTCCTCTTCCTTTCGATACCTTTATTATAGACAGCCTGACGTTTTCCATAACGGCAAAGAGGTTGAACTTCGCTCAGCCTTTAGTCGGATTTAACTTCAGACTTCTACTTTTAGAGGGCATGAAAAATGCAATAGTAGACAAACTAGTAGCAAAAGGAGGTTTTGAAAATGGGATTAATTGAACTTGCTGTTCGGGCTAGTATTGCATTCGTCACTTTATTAGTTTTAGCTCGCATTATGGGAAGAAAAGAAATTAGCCAGATGACATTCTTTAATTTCATTTCTGCGATTTCAATCGGTACGATTGGAGGTTCCTTGGTAATAAACAATACACTGTCTATTCGAAATGGTGTATTAGCATTAGTAGGTTGGAGTGCATTCACCTTACTTATGGATTTCCTTGACATTAGATCCAAAAAAGAAGCAAGGACAGTCATTGAAGGTCAGCCTCGAATCGTCATTAAAAACGGACAAATTATGGAACAAGAAATGCGAAAAGTTCGGTTGGATATTGATGCACTGAATGCATTATTGAGACAAAAAAAGGTATTTTCGATTAAAGATGTTGAGTATGCTATCTTTGAAACGAATGGAAAACTTTCTGTGATGAAAAAGGAATCCAAGCAAAATGTTTCAAAATCCGATATGAAGGTATCATCCGAGAAAAAACCCGTTTACCCGATGTCGACGGAGGTAGTATCAAGTGGAAAAATAAACTATGTAAACCTGGACAAACTTAATATGGATGAGGAATGGTTACAAGGAGAACTCCAAAAAGCCGGTGCGGAAGATGTATCCGACGTATTTTATGCAGAAATTCAAAAGGATGGTTCATTGTATATTGATTTTAAACAAGATACCGTTCATTAAAGAACCATGGATTTTCTGCAACCCATGTTTCCTGATATAATAGTTAGAAAACAAAAAAGGGGATCGTTGCAACTGTGGTTAATCAAATAGTCATTGTAACAGGAGCTGGTAACGGGATCGGTAAATCCATTGCCATTGCCTATGCGGCAGAAGGAGCAAAAGTGGCAGTAGTAGATAAGGATAGAACGGCCGGAGAAAAGACCGTACAGACAATCTATCAACAGGGTGGAGACGCAAGATTTTTTCAGATTGATGTGCGTAGTCCACAGGAAATTATCAACTGTGTTGAGGAAGTACAAACCCTCTTCGGACATATAAATATCCTTATTAATAATGCAGGAGTTTCTGCGTTCCACAACGTCTATGACCTCACTGTAGCAGAATGGGATGATGTCATAAATACCAATTTACGTGGAGCTTTCGTCTTCTCTAGAGAAGTCGCAAAAGTCATGAGACACAACAAGATTGGCGGATCCATTATTAATATAGCTTCCACACGAGCATTTATGTCCGAACCAAACTCGGAAGCCTACGCCGCTTCTAAGGGAGGAATTTCTGCATTGACGCACGCATTAGCATTGTCGTTGTCAGAAGACGGTATTCGAGTAAATGCGATTAGTCCCGGATGGATTGAAACAGGAGATTATGACGCATTGCGTTCGGTAGATCATAGACAACACCCAGCAAACCGTGTAGGCAAGCCAGATGATGTCGCCAGAGCATGTATCTTTTTAACCGATCCTCGCAATGACTTTATTACAGGAGAAAATATAATTATAGATGGTGGAATGACACGGAAAATGATCTATGAGCACTGAGAGGAAGGCATAGGCCTTCCTCATTCAATAATAAGCATATCTTGGTCATCAAATTTCCAGTGTTCGGAATACGCAACCTCCCACATGTATCCATCAGGATCTGAGAAGTATCCACTATATCCACCCCAGAACACATGCTGAGGTTTCTTTTCAATCTTACCTCCTGCCCTTTCCGCCCGTTGAATGACTTCATCTACCTCTTCCTTTGATTTCGCATTATAAGCAAGAGTGATTCCGGTAAACCCATTGCGAACTTCCGGGGGATTTTCTTCATTAATATCCTTCACCAACAATTCTAATGGATACAACTCCAGCTTTGTACCTGCATTATTAAAAAAAACGATAGATGGGCTTTCTGCAGTTTCCGAGGTGGAAAACCCTAATCCGTCACGATAAAATAAAACAGAAACTTTCATGTCACGAACGCCTAATGCAATTAAATTAATACGATTCAACTGAACCTCTCCTTCCATTATAATATACCTAATATTTCGGTAAAAATCTCTTATATCCTTCCGTTACTTATAAAAAGGAGACATGTAACATGCGTATTATTGTTATCTCAGATACACATATACCAAAAAGAGGCTTCCACATCCCGTCCCCATTAATCGATGCCATTAGAGAAGCAGATTTATTAATTCATGCAGGCGACTGGCAAACGATAGAAGTACTCCGTTTTTTGCAAAAGGAAATAAAAGTTGTAGGGGTTGCCGGTAATGTAGATGAACCTAGCCTTGTCAAAGCACTAGGCTGGAAACAGTTATTAGAATGTAACGGGGTGAACATTGGTGTCGTACACGGACATGGTCAAGGTAAGACCACGGAGAAAAGAGCTTACGAAGCATTTAAAGACGAGGAAGTAGATATTATTATTTTTGGGCATTCTCATATTCCTGTACATAACGTACTCCACGGTGTAACGATGTTCAATCCTGGTTCTGCGACCGACAAGCGAAGACAAAGCCAATACTCATTTGGAAGGATTACAATAGAAGAAACTGTTAAATTAGAACACATCTTTTATGATAATAAAGAAGGGCTGGAGATTTTGTCCAAGCCCTAAGCTACTGTACTAACGGTAAGGAGACTTTAAAGGTAGTCCCTTCCCCCAATTCACTTTCTATGTTCATTTTGCCATTATGGTTTTTTATGATGTTTAGACAGATGATAAGTCCTAATCCTGTTCCTTTTTCCTTTGTTGTAAAGAAGGGCTCCCCAATTTTTTGAATGTGCTCTTGGGACATCCCTGGTCCCTCATCAGCTATCGAAAGTAATGCCATATTGCCACTTCGCTTCGCAGTAATCGTAATGGTCCCTCTGTCCATTACTTCTATTGCATTTTTTATTAAATTGATGAGCACTTGTTTTATTTTTGAAACATCACAATCAATGATTAATTCTTCATCAAGGAAAATCGTTTCAATAGAAATTTCCTTCAACACCGCTTGCGTACTAAGTAACATTTGAACATTTTCCACAAGTTCGACCAAATTTTGTTTGGAGCGAGATTCAGAATTTGGTTTAGCAAGCAACAATAGTTCCGTTGTGATTTTTTCAATGCGATTTAATTCTTCATCAATCACATCAAAGTACTTTTCCTCTTTATGGTCCATTTCTTTAATAAATTGAAAAAAACCTTTTATGGTAGTCAAAGGATTTCGTATTTCATGGCATATTCCAGCGGCGAGCTGTCCTGCAAAGGATAATTGCTCAGATCGAATCAAATCTTCCTCCGCTGATTTTTCAATATTGATTTGTTCCACGATGGATGGGACCTCATATTGATTGGTTCGATAAATCTGGGTGGGAACAATCTGACTATCTGTCATGTAATAATCATGGGATTCTAACAATCTTATACAAGTTTTGGTAGAAAGCTTTTGAGCATTAAATACACAAACAGAGATGATTCCTTTATCTTTCACGTGCCTGTTACAATCTTCTTCATAAAGATAAAGTTCTTGTTCATCTAAAACATCCGTATCCGCTACGCCCCATGTTCGAACAATTTTATGACCACCGACTTCTTGTAGTACTTTCGCAAAATGATAAGAGGTGTCCGCTGCCGTTTTCCTATAAAAGTTTTCAACGTTTTTAAAAACTATGGAGTCTATATCCTCTTGCTCAATACCATTTTTTAATAGATACTTCCAAATGAGTTGTTGGTTATGTTGTGAATCCACAAAAATAATTCCATGGCCAAGTTGTATCCCTTCTTCAATGAAGTTCGTAGCATTGCGAAGGTATTTTTCATGGTCACTATACGTATATAAAATATGACCGCCTTGAGAAAGTCTATCTTGAGACACCGTTATCTCTCTACCTTTAGTTTCTGCCATAGAAATAGTCCCTTTCCAAATAAATATTCATATGTAATGGAGGTTTTCGACATTATTATAGCAATAATTACCCTTATTTTGTAGATATCAAACTTATTGTCAACCAATTAAAGAATTTTCAACGAATCTTGTCACGCAAAAGAGAGCTAGTTAGTCACTAACCCTCTTTTTACTTATCGTTTCGTTTCCATTGCTCTGCTAACATACTATATACCACATGATCCACAAAATGATCATAGAGCCATTCTGCTTGCCTTAACGTGCCTTCTATGGAGAAACCTAACTTTTCAGGAATTGCTCTACTTCTTCTATTCTCGCTTGCGACTCGTATGTCGATACGATTCATTTTCAATTCAGAAAATGCTAGATCAACTAACGCGTGTACAACCTTCGTCATAATCCCTTTTCCGGCAAAAGGTTCTCCTAACCAGTATCCAATTACTGCACTTCGATTCACCCAGTCCAGTTCATTAAATCCAGCTATACCAACTATTTCTTTTTTATAAAGAATCGCAGCTGTCATGCCTTTATTTTCAACATAATTTGCTCGTGTTCCTTTAATAAAAGTTCTAGTGTCCGAAACATCCTTTGTCATGTCTAACCAAGGTAACCACTGCTTTAAATACTCTCTAGATTGTTCAATTAACTCAAAAACACGTTGCGCATCCTGTTGTTCAAGAAGCTTTAAAGCAAGATTTTCATCAATCTTGTGAGTAAACATGTCTACCTCCTTATCGTCTCTTTAATAGGACACCAATGGAGTTTGAACATAATGAAATAGTAAGTTTTCTGTCTGAATTAAGGAAGATTCATGGGTTCTTTCAAATGCATGGGATGAATCAATCCCCGGTCCAATTAATCCATGCACAATATCATGTCCTGCTCGAATCGCAGCGGATGCATCGGAACCGTAAAAAGGATAAATATCCAATTTATACCCGATGTCATGCTTAGCGGCCAATTCTACAAGATGCTTTCTTAACCCATAATGATATGGACCACTTGAATCCTTTACGCAAATGGATACCGTATATTCATCCGTTGATTGTCCATCTCCGATTGCCCCCATATCAACGGCAAGGTATTCTACAGTTTCAGGAGTGATATTAGAATTTCCACCATATCCAATTTCTTCGTTATTGGAAATAAGAAAATGCGTGGTGTATGGTAGGACAATATTTTCGTCTTTTATTCTTTTGATAAGTTGAAGTAAAATGCCCACACTCGCTTTATCATCTAAATGACGGGATTTGATAAATCCGTTGTCTGTAAGCTGAACTCTTGGATCAAAGGATACAAAATCACCCACTTCTACTCCAAGTTTGCGAACTTCCTCTGCATTTTCCACCTTTGCATCGAGTCGAACTTCCATATTTACCTGGTTTCGCTCAGCTTCTCCTGCATTTTTATATACATGAACAGAGGTTTGGTGCATCAATATCGTTCCCGTAATAATCTCTCCCGATGCAGTCTCAATTTCACAATATTCCCCTTCTATGGAGTTGTAACGAAATCCTCCAATAAGATCTAGTCGAAGGCGGCCGTTAGCTTTTATTTCTTTCACCATCGCTCCAAGGGTATCCACATGCGCTGTTAGCATACGATGCTCGCTTTCCTTTTCACCTGGAAGCGTTGCAATAAGTCCACCCTTTCGATTGCGTGTTGTTTCTACGTTTAAATCTCGTAGATACGCTTCCACGAAGGAAATAACCTTATTCGTATTTCCAGATGGACTAGGGATAGAAACAAGCTTCTTAATCAGTTCTTTAGTTTCAGTAACGTTTGGATATGTACTCACGTTGTCTTCCCCTTTCATTATCCTCTTCTTTTTTTATAGTAACATAATTTTCTTATCGAAAAGGTGAAAAACATACAGCAACGAGTAATACTGTATTCTCTATAGTTGTCCATTCTCCATGACTTCCAAATACAAGATAGGATTGCCATTTATTAATTGATGTTGGAAACGGTTACATAACCTTTCGTTTACATGGTTTCATGCATCCAAGCAAACAATAGGAAAGAGCGAAAATCACATCTAAAGGAGGAACTTATATGGAAACACGTGAAGGTATGATTCCAACTGCACTAGGTACTGCTGTAACAGCAACCGGCTATGCACTAAAGCAAAGAAAAGGTTCTAATAAAATGGTGGCAAACACCATCTTTGGATTTGGATTGGCTCATGTTGTTCTTGGTACGATTGATTTAGTGAAAAATCGTCGATAATAGACGAAGGCAAGACGAGTATACTCGTCTTGCCTTTATAAACTGGAGGTATAAGTATGGATAAAGAAAGAAAGGGGACTGAACATTGAAGCCACAGGAAGTCTTGTTTTGGAGTGTTGCTTTCCCCGGGTTTGGTCAGCTCTTAAATCACTCTTATATTAAAGGAATATTGTTTATTTTATTAGAGTTTTTAATTAACGTAAATGCCAAATTTAATTCCATGATTTACTTTAGCTTCAGAGGAGAAACCCATTATGCACTAGAAGTAGCTAACTTTGATTGGTTAATGTTTTATCCTTGCGTGTACTTCTTTTCCATGTGGGATGCTTTTAAGGATGCTGGAGGAGGAACACAAAACTATTCGTTCCTACCATTTGTTTTCTCTGCGTACTTCGTAACTTTTGGTCTCATGATATCCCCTAAGATTACCATTTTGAATTGGTTTCCCGGACCGGTGTTTTTTCCCATGCTCTCAGTTATACCAGGTCTACTGGTCGGATTTCTTTTAAAGAAGTGGTGTAATCGAAAAGCATAGCCGGGGTATTTATCTTAATAATGCTTTCTTTATTTCCTCACTGCTTGATACGATCCAAGTTTTATGACTAAATTCTTTTAGTATGTTTAATATTTCTGGTCTATTTTCTTTTTCAAACTGTCTATTCCAAATGAACATTTTTCGCAAAATACGTAAAGAGGGCCGATAATGAGACGGTTCTATTCGTAGTATTTGTTTCACAAATCGTTTCCATATCCTCCACTTTCGCATCTTAATTCTTACATCTAAAAACACGATAATATCTGCTTTCTGTAACCCATCATAAATCCACTCATGATGAACGCCTTCTACAACCCATGACTCGGATGCGATGATTTGATGAAACTGTTCGTCCCGAACATTTATACTGTTCCGAACATCCCCTACATTCGTTCTATTCCACACGACTTGATCCAGTTCATAATGTGGAATTTTTAATTTTTTGCTTAGTTCTTTCGCCAAAGTCGTTTTTCCGCTACCAACAGAACCTATGATATGGATTCGTTGCAGTCTTCTCGGTTTACGGACCAAACAGCTCTCCCCCCTTAGGTAACGGTTTCCCTCCATCATACTATTTTATTATTTCAATGAAACGATGGAATGGACTTTCGATTTTCAATTCATTCCAAAACAGTCCCGTTCGTCAATTTATAAGTCAACATTCCTCAAAAGTCTTGTGCCCGATAGTTTTTTTCAGTTTGACCAGCATCCCAATCCCCTTGAATAACTTAAAAAGCTGTCTAGCTGCTTCTTGACCGTAACCTTGACCTTCATATTTCGTCATAATAAAAATTCTTGCATAGTATTCCGGCTCTCCATCATGAACACTCTTTATAAATAGAAATGGATGAGGTTTAATTCTAGCCAGTAGGATGAAAGGTCGGAAGGTTTAACTCTACCATCTTTTTTCCACGCTTTTTCATCATTTTAGCACATTGTCACAGAAAAAAAGACTGAACCTTTCATTCGGTCAGTCATTTCCCTTTAAATATTTTGTAATCTTTCAAGCATGTCCCTTGCTCTAGTTGATCCATTGCGTTCTAATTTTAACTTCAATTCCTTTTTAATTGCATCATCACACTTCTCTAGAATTAAAAAGGCTTTCATCTCATTCGAAGTCATCACCTTGCGATACAACTTGGAGACCCGTTTATCATCGTCGCCCATGTATGAAGATAACACTCCCTTTCATTAAATTAATTTATAGTATATCCCTTTCCGGTTAAAAAGTAAACGAAATACGAGCTTTATCATTGTATGGATTTAACGATGTCAATCGCTTCTTCTTTCGAAATTTCTTGACTCATTATCGTGACATCATACAATACGCCGTTTACGCCCCAAATAAAGCTTTGCATTTCCTCATAGGAAATATATGTCATGTCCTTCCCTGCAATCGTAATAGCCTCCCCTTCCTCGAATGGAATCCCATCCAACATTTCCCCTTCAGGATCTGCACTCACCATGAAGGCAATACTGTCCATTTCATTATCATTATGATAATAAACGAAGTTAGCCATTTGATAGGCTTGATCATAGTAGCTATCCACTAATTCGTAGTTTTTAGGTAGCTTTGTTATTTCAGGAATTGGGAACGAAGCTAACTCCTGAATCTCTTCTGGAGATCGTTTCTCTACTTCAAAATCGTCAGCGGTTAACACATTGGCATCTTCAGGAATATTAAAGGTAAACAAGGCATCATCAAGATCTTTTTGAAATTCTACATTATCGTACACAATGGTGGTTTCAAAGTCCTCCATTCCTGTATGAATCTTTAATGGAACCCATGTCTTTTCATCAAACCAGAACTCCATTTCTTTCTGATAGAGTTCTGTATCTTTTGGTGTCAACCTAACGTGATACGTATTTCTTCCCGAAATTTCCTCCGTTCCAACTAATTCAACTGTTTTATTATTGACCATTTCCCCGATCATATCTTTTAAATAATCCGTCTGTTTGAATGCCTTTTCTTCCGTGTCCTGAACAATCACCTCATTTACCTTTTCATCGTAAAGCCATGTATGTATGCTCTTTATTACTAACGATGAGATAGCCATCCTCATATTCCACTCTGCTATTATCCGGATGTTCAAGCCACTCTTCATGTTTAACCGTTTCTTCTATCCCATCATACTTAGTTATAGTTGAGACCTCCGCATGATAGGAAGTCCTATTTTCTTGTGCTTCTATTACATTCGCAATGAGTTCATCCACATTTATTTGATCATCTGTACAACCACTACAGATAATTAAAAAGAGTAGCGACAATGAAAGAACAACCTTGTACATCCCTTTTCTCTCCTTTGCCTGCTGATTATGTTTCCATTTCCGTCATCACTTTGGCCACCCCAAATGCTAGATGCTCCCAAAATATTTCTTCCACTCGTTTTCCTTCTGCTTTCTCGCAGGTAACAACTAAAATGACATCTGCTTGCTGCCCTCGCATTACTTTATGTTTTTTTCTTCTCAAAGCAACAAGAAACAAATCGATGAGAACCCCCATTACAAATCCTCCACCCGCACCAATTAATCCCCAGGAAATCGGACCCCACTGCAGCTCAAATCCACGACTAGAACCAATTACAGCAAATATTACAGCTAGAAACATTCCTTTATTAATAAGGGAAACTCCATCTGACCTGTGTAACGTATCAAAAAGCTTTGCACCTTCTGTACGTTTATCTAATGGAACAGCAAAAATTTGATTGAATCCTTCTTCTTCCAGTTTCCGAATCGTAAGCTCAACATATTGTGAATGATCAAAGGTTGCAAACACTTGCATATTAGTTTACTTTCACACCTTTCTTGACCGAAAAACCCGAGGGTTGATAGAAGCTTTTCAAGTATTTCTTTTGCTCGGTTTCATACAACTTATTATCTTCCACCGTATTCATATAGGTATCATAGATCGTGAAAAAGTAAAATGAAGGTAAATACAACAGCCACTGGGGGTCTAGCACTTCATTTGATTTTCTTATATCCCCTAAGAGTAAATAGTGAAAGGCTTCCAAAAAGTGAGAATGCATCATAAACACCACAGTCAAAGTCAAAGTGAATATGGCACCGATAACTCTGTGATTATATAATTGTCCAACACTCGGTATTGTCATAGCCCAAAGTGTAGCTGCAATCGGATTACGCTTATCCAAATAGTTAATTTCAAATGGTTTAATAATGAGTCTATCTACATTAGGAGATTTACTCTCACCAATCAAATACATTTTATTTAAATCTACCGTAGTTCTATAGCTATCCCATATCCCAAATAGGTAAACGGGAATATATAAATGCATATACTGTATATTTAATACTTGAATTGCCCCCTCTACATTTCCATTGAACGTATATACCATCGCCTCGTTTAGATGAATCATTTGATTAATAATAATTTCCCACAGTACTAAACTAAAGCCACGAATGTATTTATTTAGCAACAAATGGCCATAGCCTGGAAAAGCTATGGACCACATAGCAATGATATATGGGTTACGTAAGTGGATTTGGGTGGTACCAAAAATACTAAGATGTGCGAGTTGGATTCTTTTTTGCTTGCCTTGTCGTGTCATAAAAAGCACCTCTATATCCGTGTGTGAAAATAGTTTCTGCAAATAATATAGAAGCATGCAAACGAGTTAGTCCGAATAATAGGAGGGGGAACATGGGATTTTGTGAACTCTGTGGCAGAGACAAAGTGGTGACAACAATCCACCATTTACTTCCTAAGGAGGAAGGAGGAACCTTTGGAGCTACCGCAACCCTTTGTATTCCTTGTCACAAGCAAATTCATGCACTTTATACGAATGAGGAAATTCTATTCGTTTGACCACCTTAGAAGAATTACGTCGTGATGACCAGCTTTCTCGTTTTATAAAATGGATCCGTAAACAACCATCCACACGAATCATGAAAATTAAGAAGTCAAACGATAGAAAGAGAAAAGGAAGATAAATGAAGTGGAATATTATTCTTTTAAAATACCGTTTGATATAATTAAATTGTTAAGTTCCTAATGAAAGGAGCGGATTCATACTAGTGGAAAACATCAATCATTCCTTTCTACTTGTGTCGATATTACTTATTGTCGGTGTGTTAACTACTAAATTCTCCTCTAGACTCGGTCTTCCATCCCTTGTTTTCTATATCATGGTAGGCATGATTTTATCTAACTTTATATACTATGATAATGCGCTACTTACTCAGTTGTTTGGAATTCTCGCTCTCGTTGTCATTCTGTTTGAAGGTGGGATGCAGAGTAACTGGGGCCATATAAAGAAAGTCATAAAACCTTCCCTAGCCCTGGCAACAGTAGGTGTGTTACTCACTACATTCGTCATAGGTGTATTGGCCAAGTACATACTAGATGTAACATGGTTAGAAGGATTATTATTTGGAGCTATTGTTGGATCTACAGACGCAGCAGCCGTCTTTGCTGTAATAGGCAACAAAAATATAAAAAAAAGACTTAGGTCAACATTGGAAGCAGAATCAGGTACTAACGATCCAATGGCGGTTTTTCTTACCGTTTCTCTTATCTCACTTATTCAGTCTCCAGAATTAAACATTTTCGGGATTACTATACGCTTCCTATGGCAAATGGGATTTGGATTGGTTGCTGGAATCCTAATGGGGAAATTAACTGTTTGGAGCATTAACAAAATTAACTTAGATTCCTCTGGTCTTTATCCAATCCTTTCCTTAGGATTTGCTATTTTGACCTATAGCCTTACTAGTCTTCTTGAAGGCAGCGGATTTTTGGCTGTCTATGTAATGGCTTTACTAGTCGGGAATTCGGATCTAACTTATCGCCATTCTATCTTTCGATTTAACGAAGGATTTGCATGGATGATGCAAATCCTTATGTTTATCTTGTTAGGTTTGCTCGTCTTCCCGAATCAGTTATTAGATATCTTTTGGCAAGGTGTAGTTCTTTCCATATTGCTTATTCTAGTAGCACGGCCAATTGGAGTTTTCTTAAGCACTGTAAAAATGGGATTTACTATTCAAGATAAAGTTTTCTTATCCATTTCAGGCTTAAAAGGAGCTGTGCCAATCGTTCTCGCGACCTACCCCATGATAGCAGGACTTAACAATAGTCAGCTTTTATTTAATGTTGTATTTTTCGTCGTGTTCACATCCGCTTTAGTTCAAGGAGCAGCAATCTCTCCTTTGGCGGATTATCTTGGACTATCAAGGAAGGAAAAAGTCTCTTCCCCACATACGTTGGAATTAGTATCTATTGGTAAATCATCATCCGAAATATCTGAAATTGTAATTAAAGAACACTCTGTTGTCTTAAACAAAACGCTCTCTGAAATAAAACTCCCTGATGATGTGCTGATTTCTGCAGTGATAAGAGGAGAAAATGTAGTAACACCAACTGGTACAACGATGCTTCAAGAAGGTGATATTGTGTACGTTTTGGCTCCAAAGTCAAAACGGAAACAAGTAAATCATATCTTTATGATGAAAATTCCATTCCAAAAAGAAATCTAACATTCCTAGAAAATGATGCGATTGGAATTGTTTGATTGCATCCAATTTATTTAGGGGGCTAATGGGATTAAAAAATGCTTGGACGGGTGGGTTGTGACCCCTATCCAAGCATTTTTTATAAAGCGATGATTTAAGCGATTCGTTCTTTATTTATTTTTTCAAATAAGTATTGAACAAAGTAAAGAATATACGCTTTGTAATGAAAATAGAGAAAAAATTGTAAGTGATTTAACTTATCCAACCCAATAATCTTCATTTTCTTAAGCACATTAATCAAATAGAAAGCAAATAAACCGTTTGCTAAAACATTAAGTAAAACATATTTTTTAAAATTTCCATATGAGAACTTTAATATCCATAAAGAAATAGGCATATATGGACCAATATCAAAAGGGAGTTCATCCCTTATAAAGGACCTCCTTTTATCGTAAAATTTCCACCAATTCCGCTTATGTCCGAACAAGTGATTGATAATTTCAAAAATAACAATAAAAAAACCTGCAGAAGAATAACGACTAAATGTTCGTTTTCCTATAAATAATACCGTACACCACGGTACTATGAGGAGGAAAATATTAAATATTAGGTGCTTCCTAGTCAAAATACCATCACCCTTAATTCAGTTTAATTGGTAATTTATGATTCATATTCTTTACTAATTAAGAAAAGATATGTATAAACTCGAAAATTAATTAAGTTTTTGAAACTTACTTATTAATTATTATGTCAATTCTGTTGAATGATTTATTTTGGTACAATGAAACGTTCCTATTAAAATAAAAATAACCATCATCAACCCTACAGAAAAGACAGGTACTGGAACAAATCTAGCGTATATCACACCAACAGTTCCTAATAATCCAGCTAAAGCAAACCAATAAAGAAACACCGAGTTATTCGTTTCTTTAACATGTAGTAAGCTATCTAACGCACAAAGTACATAAATCCCAGGGTAAAACATCGCATATTCAACATTGACAATTGACAAAGCTTCCTCATGCAAGCCATTTAAATCAAAGTACAGTGCTTTATTAATGTAAGCAAGACGATTTAGGATGTGCTCTATACATATAAAAAAAATGGATTTTAGATATTGTTTATTCAACCATTGTCCAAGACCTGGCATCACTAAACTGAATATTACTACTTTCCATCTCACTGTTACCACTTCCTTTAGCCACCCGTTTCTACAGCAACAGATAAATTAGGTATTACATAATTTCTTTACTAACTTTAAGTTTACAAGGAGAATTATGAACAAAAATGGATAAATAGCTGCGGAATCCCACAGCTTCCACGATGTGTAGTAAAAGAAGGAAGTTTGCACGGAGATCCCTTCAAAACAAATCGAAAAAATGGACCAACCAACTATATAACGAATTTTACTTATTTTGCATTTGGATAAAGGGGCGAAATTCAAGAATATAATATCATACTTATAGCTGGGTAGATATGAAACTGTCCAATTACCTAAGTATTGAGTACCTTCTGCAAGAAAGCCATATAAATTGAGTTTTGTATCTAGAATAGCAATAAAAGATAAAACGGGGTTTTTCTTGTCCAAACAATTTATTTCTATGGGGGATAAAACGATAATTATAGTTAGTTTTTATCATATTTGACCTTAGAGTATATAAATATACTAACTAAACTTATGATGACGATTACTTAACTAATCAGGCCCTTACCGTACTTCCAATAAAGTTTACATGAAGTCAAATAAAAAAATGCTCAGAAAAACTCCAAGCATTTTAAACGTTTACTATATCTTTAATCCTCTAACCCCATTGGAGATGCTCCCACTGGTAGATTATTATCAAACAAATCGGGGTCATAGATTGGAGATCCCATAGGCTGAATATGAATTATATTGTTTTGTCCATATACTTGTCCGTTAAAGTTAAGTTTGGCAGGCGCGTGTGCGGATTGGAAAACTGTTTCTCCGAAATTGATTGAACCATTTCCGTCCACATTATTAACACTTACCCCTCCAACAACTATTGGGTAGTTTTCATTTTCATACCCTAAAACCATAATTATCACCCCTTCAGGTGCTTATTCTATAATATATTATTTTTAGAACGTATCGTTACTAAAAACGTTCCCCAACTATATTATCCTAAAATAATGGAGGGGCCCTCTTTTGGAGAAGCCCCGCATGAGCAACAGGTCTCTTTTTTGTTATTGTAGAGAAGGTGGTGCGTCAGACTAGTATCCTCCGCCGTACCCTTGTTGTCCCATTGGGTATTCGTTACCAACGATTACCAGTAATACAAATAGAACTACTAAGAGGATGAAAGAGTTTTGGTTTCCTTGAAAAAAACTCATTTATTTTTCCCTCCTTTCCAAGTACTACGATAATATACTATGTCGGAGCTTGATTAATGGAAAGGCAAGGATACCAAAGTTTTGGAAAACAGGTATCTGTTAATTTCGTACATCTAGTTTTTTTAAAAAAACTTTTACTTATATTAGGAGTATTCCAGGAGTTGTCATGATTTCTGTTTGGATTTATTTCTTGGAGCGAACCAGCCAATTAGTGCAATACCAACTAGTACACCGTAGAACATAAGAGTCCATAAGGTGCTATGTGGAAAGTCATGATCTAAGATTCCTATATCCTTATGGGAAAGGGTGATGACTGCCAACTTCACACCGACCCATGCAACAATTGCATATGCCGTCGTTTCCAATGCTGGTCGTTTTTCAAGAAGTTGCACAAACCATGTTGCTGCAAATTTAATTAATACAAGACCAGCAATTCCCCCAAGGACTACAACTAAAAACTTACCTCCATCCATCCCACCAAAATCACCTAAAGGTGAATCTGGAAGACCTAGTGCAAGGGCAACTGCGGCGAGGATTGAATCAATTGCAAAAGCAAGGTCGGCTAACGCAATTTTTCCAACTGTTGGCCAAAAAGCTTTTCCAGCTGATTCCTTTTCATCATCTTTATGAATATTCTTGTTTTCTTTTCCGAAACGTGCTTTTATAACATGCTTTAATCCGAGATAAAGCAGATATGCTGCACCTACCGCCTGAATCTGCCATACGTTCGCAATAAAAGAAATAGCAAAAAGAGCAACAAATCTAAATCCAAACGCCATAATGATTCCGTAATTAATGGCTTTTTTCTTTTGTTCTTCTGGTAAATGTTTGGCTATCACCGCTAAGACAAGGGCATTATCAGCTGATAACAACCCTTCCAACCCAATAAGTATTAACAATGTCCACGCATATTCTAACCATAATGATTCCATCAAGCTTCTCTCCTATCTATTCCAACTTATGATGTTTATGCTATTCATACTATGTTCGAAGTGAAGCATGAGTATTCTTCATAAGGGAATAAACTCGTTCACAACTTTATGGTTAACTCTTTCTAAATTGATTTTTTGTAGTACACAAAAAATAACGGACAGAAATAGAGTTATCATTACTCAATCTGTCCGTTTATCATAAAAATTCAAACATTCTACAAATACTGCTTCATCACCTTATTCCCATCATACGTAAATAATGCTTCACGCTCTTCAATTACTGTTTCCATATGAACCGTACGACCCCATAGTTGGAAAATATGAGGTAATGTCTTTTCCAAGTAAGTGAGATCAAGCTCAACTCCTTCAAAATGGTGTTTCAAGTAAAGCTCTCCATTAAACAAGTAATCCCCATTTTGCACAGTTAGGTAAGGAAAGCCTCCATTTACCCTCATAGTAATAAGCTGGTCTCTGACATTCTCCCAATTTTTATCGGTAACCTTATATTCATTTCCTTGCTTTTCAAAAAGATACAAGTCTTCACGCTGCACAAAGTCTTTTGTTAAATAATTTCTTAAAAAGGAAATGTCGGATTCTATTTCTCGTACTTCAAATATTTTTTCCCTACCGGAACCTGGTTCTACGCCCCACCGTTTCATCTCTTCTGTCGGATTATTGAAGCGCTCTTCAATGTCTTCAAACATTTTCACTCCAAGGTAATAGGGATTAATTTGTGTTTTCGATGGTTGGACAACGCCTGCATTTAAGCTCGCAAACTCGACTACTTCATCACTAGTCAAATCCATTTCTCGTAAGATTCGTTGATGCCAGTACGAAGCCCAGCCTTCATTCATGATTTTCGTCTCCAATTGCGGCCAGAAATAAAGCATTTCTTCTCTCATCATCGTTAATATATCGCGCTGCCAGTCTTCTAAATGGCGGCTATACTCTTCAATGAAGAGTAACAAGTCTTTTTCTGGTCTAGGAGGGAATTTTTTCTTGCGCCGTTTAGGCTTTTCTTTCTTTTGACTGGCCTCATCCAAGTTCCATAAATCGTCATAGGGCCCAGGATTTTGGGAGGTTTCCTCCTCTTCACCTTCTAATTCTTCATTCCAATCTAGATTAGCTTTTAAAAGCGCAGGGTCAATATGTTCCTGTATGGCTAAGACCGCATCCAAGAAAGATTCGACTTCCTCTATGCCATATTCTTTTTCATATGCAGCAATTCGTTCCGCAGTGGCAGACATACTTTCTACCATGTCACGGTTTGTATTTTGAAATCTAGCATTATTTTTAAAAAAATCACAGTGGGCTAACACGTGTGCTACTATTAATTTATTTTGAATGAGGGAATTGGAGTTTAAGAGGAAGGCATAACATGGATTAGAATTAATCACTAGCTCATAGATTTTACTTAAGCCGAGGTCATACTGCAGCTTCATCTTATGGAACTGCTTCCCAAAGCTCCAGTGTGAAAAACGCGTTGGCATTCCATAGGCACCAAATGTGTAAATAATCTCAGGAGGACATATCTCATAGCGCATTGGATAAAAGTCTAAGCCAAATCCCTCCGCAATCTCTGTAATTTCCGCTATCGCTTTCTCTAAGGCAAGATGATCCGCTTGTTTCAAGGGGCGACCTCTCCTTTTTATATAGTACTACTACTATATGTTCGAATCGGTTTTATGATGAAGGCGAGCTTTAACATTCTTAAACCAATATAAATAAAAAAACTCTGAACCTATTTGGTCCAGAGAAGCATTCCTTATTTTTCAGCACAGCCACAATCTGTTAAGGTATATCCGATGACCTTAAAACCCTTGCTTCTCAAAACGCGTACACCTAAATTCCTTTCTATTTTATCAGAAGCAATGACGTGAACCTCTTCTTTGGGGATTTCGTGATGGTGTCTTTTTAAGTAAGCAAGTGGAATCGAAATAGAGCCGTGAATAACATCATTAGAAGAAACATTGTAGTCTCGTATATCGACCATTACCTTTTTCGAAACATTTGCTTCTCTATTTAAATCGATACATGGAATCCCAGATATCGGAAAAGTTCTGGAATAAAGAATAATAAACAATAAGAATAGAATAAGAATTACAGCGAAACTAATGATAAGAACAACTCCTTGCTCTATAGATTCGTTAGCAATCCTTATCCTATAACGTGAACAAAGCTTATGTCAATTACTAATACTTCATTTACATATTCTTTAGATTTTTATCCTTGTTGAACGTTTTGCCAGTAATAGACAAGTGTCTCCATTCCCTTATCAAAATTTTCAATTGGGAAGCTCTCATTTGGAGAGTGCAAACGGTCTTCTGGTGTACCGAAGCCTAACAGAACAATCGGCATTTTGTAGATGGCATCAATCCACTCTACAACCGGGATAGATCCACCCATTCTTACATACACCGTTTCTTTGCCAAATGCCTTTGTTAAGCTTTGTGCTGCTTTTTCTACTAATGGATGATTTGGGTCTACTTTGTATGCCTTTGCAGATAAAGGCTCTTTTTTAATATCGACTGTTACACCCTTTGGAGTATGCTTCTTAATATGTTCAACGAGCAATTGTTGAACCTTCTCTGGCTCTTGACCAGGTACAAGGCGAGATGTTAATTTCGCCGTAGCATACGATGGAATAATTGTTTTCGTTCCTTCTCCTTGATAGCCACCAAACATTCCGTTTACCTCTAAAGTCGGACGTGCCATCGTATGTTCTTTTGCTGTGTATCCTTTTTCTGGAGTTACCTCTGGAATACCAGTAGATTGAACGAAGTCTTCACCAGGTACTTCAGCAATCAGCTTGCGTTCGTCATCGGACAGCTCATCGATTCCATCATAAAAACCGGCAACTTGTACAACTTCGTCTTCATTTTTCATGGATGTAAGAATGTGAGCCAATGCCATGAGCGGATTTTTCACTGCACCACCGTAGATTCCAGAATGAAGGTCACTAGAAGGGCCTTTGACTGTGAATTCTAGTCCAGTGAATCCTTTTAATCCGTAAAGAACGGTTGGCTGTCCTTTTGCGACCATTCCTGAATCCGAAATAACAGCAAAGTCCGCAGCAAACTGTTCTTGTTTCGCCTGAAGGATTTCGTATAAGTTTTCACTTCCGATTTCTTCTTCTCCTTCAATGCAGACCTTGACATTAATAGGAAGCTTACCTTCGGTTTTCATATAGGCCTCAAACACAGCTAAGTGCATAAATACTTGTCCTTTATCGTCACTAGAACCACGTGCATACAGGCGCCCATCTCTTATTTCCGGCTGAAATGGCTCGCTATCCCACAACTCTAATGGATCAGCAGGCTGTACGTCATAGTGACCATACAACAAGACAGTTGGAGCATTATCGCCAGCTCCTAACCATTCTCCATATACGAGCGGGTGACCTTTTGTTTTTTGCACTTCTACCTTTTCAAACCCGATGTCAGTCAAATAATCAGAGACGAACTGCGCGGCTTTTTCTACATCTTGTTTATGTACAGAATCGGTGCTCACACTCGGAATCGATAGAAAATCATTCAGCTTTGCTAGTAAAGCATCTCGATTAGATTGTAAATACTCTAACGCTTGCTTGGACATGAAACATTCCTCCTAAATAATCTTTAACGACGTTATTTTATCATAGTTTCTAGAAAGAAAGAAAAAAGCAGTATCTGCTCAGATACTGCTTCACCTATTATTCCATTGCTTGTTTCAAGTCTTCAATCAAATCTTCACTATCTTCAATACCAACTGATATCCGAATTAATCCATCTGTAATGCCAAGCTCTGCTCGACGTTCAGCCGGAATAGAAGCATGTGTCATTTTTGCAGGTACTGAAATTAAGCTCTCTACTGCACCTAGACTTTCCGCCAAAGTAAAGTATTTTGCTTTGCAGATGACTTCATCGGCTTTTTCGCCACTTCCTACATCAAAAGAAATCATGCCACCAAATCCACCTGCCTGTGTTTTAGCAACCTCATGCCCTTTATGGCTCTTTAAGCCTGGGTAATAAATCGTTGACACTTGTGGATGGTTTTCTAAAAACTCTACAATCGCATGTGTGTTTTTTTCAATCGCTTCCATGCGCAGACCAAGTGTTTTAATACCGCGAATCAATAACCAAGAATCCTGTGGACCAAGTACTCCACCAACGGAGTTTTGAATGAAGTGAAGATCCTCTGCTAGCTGATCAGAATTCACAACAACTAAACCTGAGACCACATCGCTATGGCCTCCAATATATTTGGTTGCACTGTGAAGTACAATGTCTGCGCCAAAATCAATCGGTTGTTGCCAGTATGGTGTTGCAAACGTATTATCTACAATCAATAAAAGATTGTTTTTCTTGGCAATCTCCGACATCTTCTTTAAATCCGTGATTTTCAACAATGGATTCGTTGGTGTCTCAATATATAGGGCTTTCGTATTCGGTTTGATTGCCGCTTCTACTTGTGCAGCATCACTTGTATCGACATACGTGTGCGCTAGATTGAATCGATTCAATACCTTCGTTGTAAGTCGATACGTACCACCATATACGTCATCTGTCATCACAACATGGTCTCCGGCGTTTAAAAGCATCATGACGGACGTAATTGCAGCCATACCGGATCCAAAGGCAAAGCCTGCTTTCCCATTTTCTAAATCAGCAATTAATGTTTCTAATGCATGACGTGTAGGATTTCCTGTACGAGAATATTCGTACCCTTTATGTTTTCCAACTGCGTCTTGTTTGTACGTACTTACTTGATAGATTGGAACAGAAACAGCGCCTGTTAGCTCGTCTCCAGTTACTGTTCCTCCGTGAATCATTTTTGTTTTTGGCTTCACTTAAATCCCTCCTTGATAAATTTGTTTACTTAAATACCGTTCACTTGAATCCGGAAAAATCGTTACAATGGTAGTACCAGGTTTTGCCTGCTTGGCTTCTTTCAAAGCAGCAACACAAGCTGCACCAGAAGAACTACCGACTAAAAGTCCTTCTTTCTTGGCAAGTTCTTTTACCATATGAAAGGCATCTTCATCTGTTATCGTATGGATTTCATCAAAATAAGACCGATCCATATAATCCGGTAAGAATTCCATCCCAATTCCTTCCGTTTTATGAGGACCTGGCTTTCCTCCCGCAATAATAGATCCTTCTGGTTCCACGATTGCCGTTTTCACGTTCGGATCCATTTCTTTTAGATACGTAGCTGTTCCCATGAACGTACCGCCAGTACCAGCACCTGCAAGAAAAACATCCACTTTTCCGTTTAAATCGTTCCAGATTTCCGGTCCGAGTGTTTTATAATAGGTTCTTGGATTTGCTGGGTTCGCAAATTGCTGGGGGGAGTAGCTATTCGGGATTTCTTTCACAAGCTCCTCTGCCTTCGCAATGGCACCACGCATCCCCTGATTGGTTGGGGTGTGCACAATTTTTGCACCTAACGCTCTCATTAATTCTTGTTTTTCTTTACTAAATTGCTCTGGAACACAGAAAATAACCGATACTTCCTTTTCAATAGCTGCAAGCGCCAGTCCGATTCCCGTATTCCCAGCAGTTGGTTCAATAATTGTCCCACCTGGCTTAAGCTTCCCTGTATCGAGAGCATCTTGTATTAACTCTTGGCCAAGACGGTCTTTTATACTTCCACCAGGATTATAAAACTCTAGTTTCGCAAACAAACGAACCCCCTCAGGAAGGGGGAACTTGGTTAATTCCACTAATGGCGTATTTCCAATTAATTGTTGTGCACTTTTATAAACAGCCATAATCGGAGCCCTCTACTCTGCAAATACAATGTGCCACTCGTCTTTTCCTTCAAGCATACGAGTCGCGATGTCTTTTGCACCTTGCAGGCTATGGTTTGCTGCCCATCCACATTGTACTTCGTTACATGCAGGGACTTCTGTCGCTTCCAGTACATCGTTTAGCGTTTTCTCTAGTGCTTCTAGAATGTCATCATAGCTGTCATTATTCAATACAGCTAAGTAGAATCCTGTTTGGCAGCCCATTGGTCCGATATCTAATACATTATCAATATGGTTACGAATATTTTCTGCCATTAAGTGTTCAATGGAATGTAATCCCGCCATATCCATATGCTCTTTGTTTGGTTGGCAGAAACGAATATCATATTTATATACTTTATCTCCGCTTTGACCAGTAGTAACCCCTACTAGTCTCACATACGGTGCTTTTACTTTCGTATGATCTAGGTTAAAGCTTTCTACATTCATTTTTTGTACCATGTGTACCTCTCCCTTACGAAATTTTTTCGGCTACCATAAGCCAAACAAATTTGTTCATTTGTTGAAAGGAAACGTTAAATCCATTCGATTGAAAAAGCTCTTCTAATACCGAAAGCATTGGATAATACCCCGTAGAAAGATCGTAAAGCAAGTCTTTAAATCCTTGTTCCTTCGCTTCTTCAAAGATGGCTTGTTTCGATTCTTCTGTTTCATAAGCAGTATCTGCGAAAACAACCTTTCCACCGACCGGTAAAACCTCCCTAAATCCTGCTAATGCTTTTCCTTTTTCTTCATCTGTTAAGTGATGAAATGCGTACGTACTTACAATCGTGGAAATAGATAGCTCTGGTTTGGGATAAGACAAGAAGTCTCCATCATGTATGGTAAGATCCGGATATTTCGAACTTGCTTCTTCCCTCATCGCACTGGAAGGCTCTACCCCAATTACTTGATGTCCTTTGTCCAGAAGCTTTTTGGATAGATTACCAGTTCCTACTCCAAACTCCAATACGTTCCCCTTCGCTTTAGACGCGACCGCTTCTAGAATTGTATCATATTTATCAAAAACATCACGATACTGTGGATCATGACCGGTTACCGTTTGATCATAAGATTCAGCCCAATTATTAAACAAATCAATAAACTCTCGACCCATTTATGTGATCTCCTCTCCCCATTAAAATTAATTCATAGTAATACACTATGTTTTATCGGGATTAGTGATAATAATATAACATAGAAATGGGTGTTGGAGCAATTTTTAAGATTGTTCAATCCCCTTTTTTAAAAGGCATTTTCAATAAGGAAGGTTGACTTCAGAAAATATGAAGCCAACCTCATTTTTAATGCGCTTCCGGAAAAATACGTTCCATCATGGAACCAAATTGTTCAAAGAATCCACCAATAGGTTCTCCATTTTGCACGTTTTCGGTATAATTTTCAGCTAAATCAACAAAATCTCTATCTGTGGAAATATAAACATTTTCTATTTGTTTATCTGTTGCTCTGACCAATTCTCTAATTTGATTCTCGATACGGTCTTGTTGATTTTGTGGATCTTCCCCTTTCACCGCTACAAAAGCATTTTCATCTAAAGTAAGAACATAGGCATTATCAACCAAACGAATTTGCTGTGATATTCGTTCTGCCGCTCGTTCATTCACATTATATTGATCCGTATTATTGCCATTTTCATCTATGCGTCGCTCTGGAACAGCTTGATTATTGTAATTCGTATTATCCGTTTCATAATCTAAACCGTTTTCATGATACAGTGTATCGTTTTCTGCATCATCCGATAGATAATCTGTATAGGTGCCAAATCTTGTTTGTTCTACTCCGATATCATCTTGTCCTACATCTTGATTCGTGTTGTTTTGACACGCTACCAACGTTAGTACGGATATGACCGCTATTGTCCATTTTTTAATCCTCAACATAATCCCTCCTTCAATAGGCTTAGTTTGAGTAAAGCTTCTGCATTTATTCACCTGCTTGGAAAGAAAAAACAGTAAAAATCGCGAATGAAAAGCTTCCTTTTTCGAACACACTATCGAAGGAACATCCTTTAGAACTCCACATATTATAAAGGGAACGTGGAAGTTTTGTTAGAAACTTCTATCATGACATTAGCTGAGTCGGAGATACTACAAATAACCCTTTAGGAAAGGGGCGATTACGTTGTATATAGCGGATTACGACAAAGCGTTATATTTCACATTGTGGGGCCAATGGGATGATTTATTAGTTTTGATGGTCCGTACACAGGATGATATGTTATCAAAGAAAATTGAAATTTTCTTACACGCCTTCCACTATGGTACACGAGAGCAGGAGATCATGGGTGCTCATGAAGATTTGCTTCATTATATTGACCACGCCATGGCCCATAATACTCCTGCAGCCATTATGGAGGTCTAATAAAGAGAAGTAAGCGAAATCAAGAACCATGATAAATGCAAAAAAATAGAGCGTGACCTTTTCACGCTCTATTGCTTTACATATTTAATTCCAAAAAGAGCAGCCTGTGTGCGATCATGTACTTCTAGCTTTGCCAACACATTCGAAACATGCGTTTTTACCGTTTTTTCGGTTATAAATAAAGTAGAAGCAATTTCTTTATTGCTTTTCCCTTTCATTATTTCTTTTAAGACATCCAATTCTCTGTTGGTTAGTTCACGAAGACGTTGCTGATCAGAGTTATCCCCAGCATTTACATGACGAATCAATTCCTTTGCTGCATCAGGGTCAATGGCATTTTCCCCGTTATACACCTTCCGAATCACCTGTGCTAATTCATTAGGATCAATCGTCTTTAATTGATACCCTTCCACTCCAGCTTTTATCGC
Source organism: Radiobacillus deserti (assembly GCF_007301515.1). Taxonomy (GTDB): domain Bacteria; phylum Bacillota; class Bacilli; order Bacillales; family Amphibacillaceae; genus Radiobacillus; species Radiobacillus deserti. Next base: position 1,003,529 of record NZ_CP041666.1, on the reverse strand, counting down.
AGGAATAACGGTGTCGTAATCGGAGAAGCTTGTTAAAATAACAATTCTCACCTTGGGAAATGCTCGTTTAATGTGTGTTGCGGTTTCAATACCATCCATTTTGGGCATTTGAATATCTAACAACAAAACATCAATCTCATTATCTTCTAGGAAACTCAACACTTCTATACCACTTGATACTTCTCCAACCACTTCCATATCATCCTGAGTTTGAAAGAAATACACTAATCCTTTCCTTACAACTTGATGGTCGTCTGCTAATAATACCTTGATTGTCATAACGGTTCCTCCAATGGGATATACACCTTTACAGCTGTTCCCTCTCCAATATCACTTTCCAAATAAAGAATACCGCCTACCATTTCAATACGTTCCTTCATACCTTGCAGTCCGAAAGAAAGCTGATAAGCATTCTCTAAATTCATCCCTCTCCCTTTATCTACAATATGCAACCGAACTCCCTGAGCTTTACGTTCCAAATAAATCTCCGCTTCTTTTACACCTGCGTGTTTATTAATATTATGAAGCGCTTCTTGCCCAACCCTCCATAATGCTTCTTCTATTCGATACGGAAGAGAGGTCGTTCCTATTGTTTCAACATCTACATCTATTCCGATTCCTCTCGCATACTGTACTAATCCATGTAACAATCCTTTATCTAATGCAGCTGGTCGATGATTCGCCACAACTTCTCGCATCTCCGTTAATGCTTGTGAAGCTAATTGATGGATGTATTCCACTTGTTCTTTGATACTGTCATCTTTGACTTGTGCAAGCGAGGCTTTTGAAGTAAGTACAACAGAAAACAAAAGCTGATTTACCGAATCATGTAAATCCTGTGCAAGCCTTGAACGCTCAGCTACCTTAACAACTTCTCTTTCCTTTTCTTCCAATTGAATATGTAGAAGCAAGATATCTACGTATTCCATCAAAAGAGTGAAAACTTCTATTTCTATGGCAGTGAACAAGCCTTCTCGAACCATCCAAACCTTTTGTGAAGAACCAAATTCTCCTTGCAACATGTTTTCTGAATCCAACGGTCTTTGCCAATGAACGTGGATATTAGGAAACAGGATAAATAACTGATGTTCTAATTTCATTCTCAAGTCTTTTTGGGACCGTGCTTTTTGCAGCTCTTGGACAACGGTATGTAGGTATGTAAGCTGTGCAACTCTTTTTTGCTCCTCCTCAAACCGTTCAATTCGCTCTAGAGCTGTTCCGATTTGTAGGGCAAGTCCTTCCAATAAATCCAGTTCTTCATCGTTATAGGTCGATTGGTTAGGTGAAGCAACATTTAAAAGGCCATACGATCGACTTTTCGTTCGTAATGGAACGGTAGCATGATGCGTAATTTCATTTGTACTGGTTCTCCCTGCTTGCAAAGCTTTCTCTATCCTTTTACACCCGATAATGCTAGTGGCCTTCGTTAAGACCCCTCTTTTATATCTAGATATACAATAACAATCCTTGCTACACATCGGTTCAAAGTTCCGGTAGCTTAAGGCTGGAGGAAGCTGATGCGAAGCAGTAAATCGAACTTGCTGATCCTCTTCGAGAAAAAACCAGCCTGTTTCAAAATGAGTAATTTCTATTAATTGTTGTAACACTTCATGGACCATATCCCGTTTACTCGTCGATTGATTCAGTAGTTCCGCAATTGTTTTTAATGTTTTTAGCCGCTTCGTTTCATCAATCATAATACTCTCTTCCTAACGTTTTTTTCTTAATTATATCAAAATATTTAAACAAGCAAGATTGTTATACGATAAAGAGAGAACCATAGTTTTCCATTATGTAAAATTAATGGTTAAATAGGCGACATATTTCTCAACTTATCTTTTTATGTATTGTTCCAAACTCTTCCGCACTAGTAGTATAATGAGGGTTACAGAGTAGAAGAATCCAACCTAGTTCTATCTATAAATCCTGTGTTTAGGTCAACTTTTCTTTTTTACACTGTGTTGAATTATTGGAATGCTTCTACTATAATATACAATGGCCCAAAAGGAAGAATAAGTAAATCGAACGATAGTATAGTCGTAAACGTTACTTATAAGACCATTTCGAATCAAAAAACGAATATGGGAGCGTGTACTTATGAAGGATTTAAGAGTACCAGAAAAAAGATTTCGCCCTGAAATTGAAGGGGTTAGAGCGGTGGCAGCGCTTCTAGTAGCTGTTTACCACATTTGGCTTGGCTCGGTTTCTGGGGGAGTAGATGTATTTTTTATCGTTTCTGGTTATTTAATTACAACTTCTCTGCTATCTCGAATGGAGAGACAAGGGAAGATTGATCTTATAGGGAATATTTTGGGACTTGCCAAACGGTTATTCCCGGTGGCATTTACTGTTATTTTGACTATTATTCTAGGATCTATATATGTGATGCCTAAAGTCCAATGGGAGCAAATTGTTTCAGAAGCATATGCTTCCGCTCTATATTTTCAAAATTGGGAGTTAGCTTTTAATTCTGTAGATTACTTAGCCCAAAACAATGAAGCTAGTCCTTTTCAGCATTTTTGGGCACTTTCCATTCAAGGACAATTTTATATTACATGGCCATTTGTTATTCTATTAGCCTATTTTATCGCGAGAAAAATATTGAAAACACCTGTAAGAGTGACACTTTTAGGAATTTTAATACTTCTTTTCGTGAGCTCCCTAAGCTATTCCGTTTACAAGACGGAAGTGAATCAGCCTTGGGCGTATTTTGATACGCTTGCTCGTGTTTGGGAATTTAGTCTTGGAGGGATACTAGCGTTACTCCTTCCTTACCTTAAATTTAAAAAGCCTGTTACATTTGTTATGGGCTGGCTCGGTTTAGCAATTATTTGCTTAACCGGAATTTTGCTACCGGTTTCAACTGTTTTTCCAGGATATGCAGCACTATTGCCGACAACTGGCGTTATTTTCGTACTACTGGCAGCAGAAAACGGAAATAAATTTGGGGTAGAAAAGCTATTAGGATCGAAACCTTTTACCTTTTTCGGTAGCATCTCTTATGGATTCTATCTCTGGCATTGGCCCCTTCTTGTTTTTTACTATACGTATTTCGATAAAGAACAAGCACCGCTTTGGGTTGGTATCTCTGTGTTACTTATTACAGCTGTTTTGGCTTACTTATCGATTAAGTTTATCGAAACACCAATTCGCAAAATGGATATCAAACAATCCAAACTAAAACCAGCTCTTGTGCTCTTAGCTATTATGCTTCCAGTACTTGCTGTTAATACATCTTGGCAAGCTTATGTGAATGCTGATCGAGCAACAGCAGGACAATATGAGGAAAAGGATTATCCAGGTGCCCTAGCTATCTATGAAGATATAAAACCAGCAGAAGATGTAGAACCAGCTCCAGACGGATTAAAGATAAAAGAAGATCTTCCAGCTTTTTACGATAATCCAGATTGCTATTCGAATATGAATGATAATCGCATTACAAAATGCTCCAAAGGTGATACAGATAATCCAGAGCATACGATAGCATTAGTAGGTGGCTCTCACTCTGGTCACTGGTACCCTGCTTTAGCGGAGCTGGCAGATGATCTTCATTTACAAATAGATATTTACAATAAGGATGCCTGCCGTTTCTCTACACAGGATTTTGATGGGAAACTTAACAAGCAATGTATGGAGTGGAATGATGAGGTTCTAAAATTGCTGAAGGAGGACCCTCCAGATCTCGTTGTTACAACAGCAAACGTCAATGATGGAGCAAAGGTTCCAGATGGATACAAGGAGCAATTTAAGAATTTAGATGGAATCGCTGAGATTTTCGCCATTCGCGACACTCCTCGTTCTAAAGTAGATACACCGATTTGTGTAGAGGAATCTGAGAATTATATGGAGGAATGTTCACGATCTAGAGACAGTGCTTTATCTGAAAATCCACCATGGGAAAACACAGAAGGGATTTCGGATAACGTAACATTCGCCGATTTATCGGAATACTTCTGTGATGAGGATACGTGTCCACCAGTTATAGGTAACGTAATCGTCTATCGTGACTACCACCACCTTAGTACGTTATATTCGAAAACTTTAGCAAAACCGCTAAAGGAACATCTTGTCAAAGCGTTGGAGGAGAAAAATTTATAGAGTTCAGTTATTTTCATTAGTGAAACGAAAACCCCCCGTAGTTGGTAAAATAACTACGGGGGTATTTTATTCGTTCATCCCTGCTTTTTTATATCGTAATTCAAATAAATCTTTTCTTCTGTCTTGCTGCTGTCGAACCGTACCTGTTTTACGTTGACGACGTAGGATTTCTAAATCTACATCTCCTACTACAACTGTCTCAATGTTTGGATGACATTCTCCGACAATTCCATCTCTAGCAAATTCAAAATCGGAAGGGGTGAATATCCCGGATTGAGCATATTGGATATCCATATTCTCCACTTGTGTTAAGTTTCCTACAGTTCCTGCAATAACCGTATAAACTTGATTTTCAATTGCTCTTGCTTGAGCACAATATCGAACACGAAGATATCCTTGTCGATCATCCGTACAAAACGGAACAAAGATGATATTCGCTCCTTGATCCGCTGCATGACGAGCCAGCTCTGGAAATTGGATATCATAACAAATCTGTATCGCAATTTTTCCACAGTCCGTGTCAAATACCTTCACCTTATCTCCGGCGTTTATACCCCACCACATTTTTTCGTTCGGTGTGACATGTAATTTATACTGCTTCTCAATCGTTCCATCTCGTCTAAACAAGTAGGCAATGTTATAGATGTGATCGTCCTCTTCAACGAAGTGGGATCCCCCCACAATGTTCACATTATATTTTACAGCCAATTTAGTAAATAGTTCGATATAATCCTCGGTGTATTCCGAAAGCTTTCGTACTGCTTTTGATGGGACTTTTTCCTCTAAGAATGACATGAGCTGTGTCGTGAAAATTTCAGGAAACACAGCAAAGTCGGAGCCAAAGTCATAGGCAACATCCACATAATATTCCACTTGTCTTGCAAATTCCTCAAAGGATTCAATATCCTTCATCATATATTGGATAACGGTAATCCGGACAGGAAACGCCGTCTTATAATGACGCTTCGTCTTAGGAAGGTATTCTATGTTGTTCCATTCCATCAAGGTCGCATACTTAGCAGATTGGCGGTCATCCGGTAAATAACCTGGATTAATCCGCATCACGGAAAACCCGTTCATTATCTGAAACGTTAGGACTGGATCGAAAATATTTTTGTTGCTAACCTCTTCGACATACTCTCTCGGTGTGAGCGTATCTTCATATTTATGATAGTTGGGAATTCTACCGCCAATAATAATACTTTTCAGATTCAATTCTCTAGCAAGTTCCTTTCTTGCTTCATAGAGACGCTTCCCTATTTTCATCCCTTGAAAATTCGGGTCTACCATAACTTCAATCCCGTACATGTTATAGCCTTCTGGGTTGTGATTAGTGATATATCCACCATCGGTAATATCGTCCCAGGTATGCTTATCATCGTACTCATCAAAGTTTAAAAGTAAGCTTGAACAGCTTCCAATAATCTGCCCGTCATATTCTACACAGAATTGGCCTTCCGGGAAGTGATTTAAGTGACTAACTAGATGTTCTCGTTTCCACGGTTCCATATTAGGAAAGCAAATGAGCTGAAGAGCAATAATTTGGTCGATATCTTTTTCTTCAATATTTCGTACAACTAATTTTTTCTCAAATTGGGATAAATCTAGCTTTGACATTCCACTATTCTCCTTACTTGTGTACCAGTTCTGATACTAATTGCTGAAGTAGTTGTTGAGATCGAAGAGCTTCTTCACCATCTATAGTTGGCTTTTGATCATCTATTACACAGTCGATAAAATGCTGGACACTGTCCTCAAATCCACGCACCTTTAATAACGTATCCCATGATCCTGGTTCTGTTACTTGAACTTGATTATTTTGTTCCACTTCTAATCGAGTTAAGTTTTCTACTCGGATAATTTGATCTACTCCAAATATTTCTAGCTTTTCTAATCCTGAACCAGATTCTCGGTGCATGGCTGATGAGAAAATAGCATGCTCATTTTGATACATATGTTTAGCAAATACAAGTTGGTCTTTTTCATTGGTTTGAACAAAGTGATTAGCCACTTGCAATTCGCTAAGTCCTATCCATCTCAATGTATCTACCAGATGCAGATAATCATCCAACATGGTGAAAGAAAAATCGTGAGGACCCACCCCATTCATTCGGTGCTTCTCCATATGCACCCATACATAGTCTGAAGCAAGCTCCTTTGCCTTTCGGTAAAACGGTGCAAAACGTCGATTAAAACCTACCATAAGCTTGCGATTTCGTTTTTCACTTATTTCCACGAGCTCTTCTGCTTCTTCTAGTGTTGCCGCAAGTGGTTTATCTACGTAAACATCTACTCCTCGTTCTAACAGCGCTTTCACAACGGAAAAATGCGTCGGTGTGGAAGTGTGTACAAATGCTGCATCCACTTGACCACTTAAAGTCTCTAAACTTTCTATACTCTCCATTCTATACGCCTGGCATATACGGTCTCTTTTCTCTTTGGTAGGGGAAAAAGCACCGACTAGCTTCCAATTTGTTTCTTTTGTCAGCGTTGGTAAGTATGCTTTCTGAGCAATTCCCCCTAAACCGACAATCCCTATTCGAGGTATGTTCATGGTTTCACCTCATCACGTTATTTTATCTAGCTTACTCTCATTGTACTTCATCCGCTATGCAATCAACAAATGGTGAGGTAATATGGTTAGTCGTAAAAACAGCCTTTGATCGGGACAAATCCGACCAAAGGCTGTGTCATTTTCTATTTTTCTAAAATCAGAACCCCTTTGCGTTCTAATAGTATCTTACCGCTACAGAATTCCTCCCTTAATAAGTCTAGATAACGCTCATCCTGCAAGTCAATCTCTACAGAGTCGTCACGGTGGTTAAGTACAAATACGTATGTTTTTCCATCTTTTTCTCGTACAGATGTTTCCACATCTTTTGGGACCTTAAGAAATGGGCGCACATCATTCTTTTCACATAAGTGCCCAATTAAATCCCCCAAAAAACTATCATCTGGGCTAGAAGCAACATACCAAGCTTCTCCATTACCAAAGCTATTTCTAGTTACAACCGGCATCCCTTTATAAAAATCGGATCCGTATTCAGCGACTACCTTTGCTCCTTCGGTGTGAAGCAAATCAAAAAGTAAATGACACGTATAACGTTGCTTTCCCCAAGATTCTTTCATTATCATTTCATTCGTTACACTAGGGTGAAGTGCATCGATTTCTTCTACCCAGATACCTAGAAGCTCTCGTAGTTTACCTGGATACCCTCCCAAGGTTACTAAGTCGTGCTCGTCTACAATACCACTAAAGAAGGTAGTAAGAAATGTACCCCCATTTTTCACAAAGGCTTCGATTTTTTCTTCGTATCCGTCTTTAACCATGTACAAGACAGGCGCGACCACCACATTATATTTACTTAAGTCCTCCTCTACCCCGATCATATCCACTTGAATGTTGGCCTCGTAGAACGCTTTATAATACTTATGAACCTCTGTTACGTAATCCAAAGATATAGAGGGGCCGCTAGATAGCTCCACTGCCCATCTATTTTCCCAGTCGAACACAATGGCTACTTTTGCGGGAACCCTCGAGTCAAGCAGTGGCTCAGACAAGAGCGTTAATTCCTTACCGACTTCGGCTACTTCCCGAAACACTCTAGTGTGCTCATGTCCGACATGTTCAATCACAGCCCCATGATACTTCTCACAAGCCCCTATCGAACGGCGCAATTGGAAATACATGATTGTGTCTGCGCCGCGCCCCAATGCTTGATAACTCCACAACCGCATTATTCCTGGTCGTTTTAATGAGTTGTAGGGCTGCCAGTTTTGTTGGCTAGGAGTTTGTTCCATTAACATAAATGGCTGACCACTTTTTAATCCTCTCATTAAATCATGTGTCATCGCTGTGTAACTAATAGGTGTATCAATAGCAGGATAGTTATCCCATGAGACAACATCTATTTCCTTAGCCCATTTAAAATAGTCTAGCATTGGGAAAGTACCCATCAAATTAGTGGTAATCGGGTTCTGTGAATCATACTTGCGAATTGCTTGATATTCCAGCTTATAGCAATCTAATAAACTATCAGACTGAAAACGACGAAAATCTAATGAAATTCCTTGAAAGTCGGATTCATTTCCTTCTCTTTCTTCACTCAAAAAGCTAGGGAGAACAATTTCATCCCAGTCGTAAAACGTATGTCCCCAAAAGCTCGTGTTCCATACCTTGTTTAGCTTTTCAACCGTTCCATACTTTTCCTTTAACCAAACACGAAACGCTTTCTCACATTGGTCACAGTAGCAGTAGCCGCCATATTCATTGGAAATATGCCAGATTAGAACAGCAGGATGCTCACTATATCGCTCAGCTAACTTTTCCGCTATCTGTTCCGCGTACTTTCTATATGTTGGACTGTTAGGACAAGAGTTGTGACGACTTCCGAACTTTCGCTTTCTACCATGAACATCCACTCGAAGAATATCTGGATAGCGTTTTGCCATCCAAGCAGGATGCGCCGCCGTACTTGTAGCCAAACAGGTATAGATCCCTTGCTGATAAAGACGATCAATAGTTTCATCTAGCCAGTCAAAATCATACGTATGCTCGTCAGGCTGATTGCGAGCCCATGAAAAAACATTAAGTGTGGCTACGTTAATACCAGCCAATTTAAACATTCGAGTGTCTTCATCCCAAATTGATGCATCCCACTGCTCAGGGTTATAATCTCCGCCATGCCATATCTTTGGTAATCGTTCATTAATCATCCTATTACTCCTCTCTTTTTAAAAAGTGAAACAAGTTCGATGAAAAGTCACCTTTTTCCTGATTCGACCTATAACGATCTATGATTATACCAGCATGCATGAGCTCGTCTCCGTAGAAATAATCATCTGTACCTAAAAGCTCATATTGAGAATCATCATCTAGCCCCTTTAAAGTCAATCGATGGAATCCATCATTTGCCCGGGCCAACATTCGATAATACCCGACCAATGCCTCTGTTTTATCCCGTGATACAACCATCCAGCTTCCAGCTTTTTCGTTAAATGGACTCTTTAATCGATAAAATGTTCCTTCATGAAGAAATCTTCTATTATTCTTATAAAACAGAATTTGATCCCTCAAGATTTGAAGCTCCATTTCATCCATTTTTGTTATATCCAATTCATAGCCAAACACACCAAAATAGGCCACATTTGCTCTCGTATCTAAACTTGTTATACGATCTACCTGATGATTCGGTATAGAGGAGACATGAGCACCCATTGAACTCAAAGGATAAACAAAGGAAGTACCATACTGAATTTTCAACCGTTCGATGGCATCCGTGTTATCACTCGTCCATACTTGTGGAGCATAGTAGAGCATACCTGGATCGAATCGACATCCTCCAGCTGCGCAAGACTCAAAAAGTATATCTGGAAATTCAGATGTTAATTGTTCATACAATTGATAGACTCCTAACATATACCGATGCGCCACCTCACCTTGGCGATATGCAGGTAGCGAAGTCGAACCAACTTCCGTCATATAACGATTCATATCCCATTTGATATAAGAGATCGAGGCTTCCTCTAGCAGTTGTTTGAATGTTCGGTACAAGTAGTCCACTACCTCTTGATTCGATAAATCCAAGACATATTGATTCCGTCCTTGCGATAGCCTTCTTCCAGGCACTTGTATCACCCAATCCGGATGTAAGGCATAGAGCTTACTTTGTTTAGAAACCATCTCCGGTTCTATCCATAATCCAAAGTCAAGTCCGATCTCATTGACTTTCTTGGCTAACCCTTTGATACCGCTTGGAATTTTAGCCTTATTTACTTCCCAGTCTCCTAACGATGTCGTATCATCATTCCTCATACCGAACCAGCCATCATCCAAAACCAATAGCTCGATCCCTACTTGCTTTGCTTGTTTTGCAATCTCCAAAATTTTCTCCTCATTGAAGTTAAAATAGGTGGCTTCCCAATTATTAATAAGAATCGGTCGTTCCTGATTACGCCATTTCCCTCTAACCAATCTGTCTCGATACAAGGAATGAAATGTCTGACTCATCCCATTCAAACCTTTGTTTGAAAACACCATCACCACTTCTGGTGTTTGAAAAGACTCCCCAGGTTGTAACTGCCATTCAAAATCAAAAGGGTTAATCCCAACCATGACACGAGTAACGTCATAATGATCCACTTCTACTTGTGCTGTAAAGTTGCCACTATAAACAAAACTAAACCCGTACACCTCTCCTTGATTTTCATCAGAGTGTGGTCGCTTTAAGGCAATAAACGGATTATGCTGCGCACTGCTTGCTCCCCGCGTACTCCCTATTTTCTGGATTCCTTTATGGAGTCTATTTTTTTTCACATGACGTTCCCTTGCCCAAGAACCAGCTAGTTCCATTACATCATATTCTGCATCCGGAAAATCAATACTAGCGCTCATGGCCCTTGTTATGGAAGTAATATGGTCTCCATGATTTGTAAAATACACCGATCTAGTAATAGCATTTCGCTCTTCAAAAACACTGTATTGAAGAATCAGTTCCATTTGAATTAGCTCATCTACTAAAACCACTTCAACAGAGGTTGCTTCCCTCTCATTCTCAACATACGTAGCTGGTAATCCTTCTAGTCTTTGTTTACCAACATAGATTCGGTGATTGATATAGCGAAAATCAGTAATCCTACTCCCAGATGGCTGCTTAATTTGATAAGCAGGTTCTCGGAAGTCTGTAGTCCCATAGGAAGGATATTCTTGCTGCACAGTATCTAAAGAGAAATCCAAATGATTCTCGAATACATTTGCAGTATTTGGCTGCTCTCTCACATAATAAAGGTGTTGAAAAGATGGTCGGTGCTTCATGCGTTTTCCATAATACAGATGCCCGAGCTGACCATTGGGAAGAACATGAAATATATAACTTGCCTCACTTGTTTGTAAATGAAACTCTTGATTTGCTTCGTTATAAAAAATAGGCATACTCTTCTCCTCTAAAAGTTTATTAGCCTTTCACAGATCCCATCATTCCCGCAACAAAATGCTTTTGCATAAAGAAGAATACAATGGCTGTGGGCAAGGTTGCGATAACTATCGCCGTCATAATAACCCCATAATCAGGGGCGTATCCTGCACCTAGATTTGAAATTAACAGAGGAATTGTTTTTTTCTCAGGTGACTGCAAGATAACCAACGGCCACAAGTAATTATTCCAACTATTCATGAATGCAATAATCGCCGCCGCAGCATAGGTGGTTTTCATCGTAGGAACATAGATTCGAAAGAAAATCCCTAATTCACTAAGACCATCTATTCTACCCGCTTCGATTAATTCCTTCGGAAACATCTTTGTGTTTTGCCGGAAGAAAAAGATAAAAAAAGCCGTGGTAACCGTTGGAAGAATAGCAGCTGATAACGTATCAATTCCAATCGCAGGGAAAACAGAGGTAATGTTTCCAAAGAAGCGATATAACGGAATCATAATTGCGGCAAATGGAATCATTAAGGATAATAGTAACAAATTAAACACGAAATCCTTACCACGACTACGGTGCATTTCAAAGCCATAACCAGCTAAGGAAGCAATTAACAAGGTTAGAAAGGTAGTGACAAAAGCAATAATCGTAGAATTAACAAATGCAGGTATTAAATCTACCGTTGCAAACAATTCTTTTAGATTCTCTATAAAATGCGTTCCGGGAAGTAAACGTCCTTTTGTTACATCCACTGAACTATTCGTCATGCTCACTAGCATCCATAGAAATGGAAAAATGGAAATCAAGGATGCAATCGATAGAAATACATAGGTGAATATTCGTTTTATTTTAATCATTTCTGTCACCCGCCACTCTGAATTGAATAATCGATAACACCACAATAAGCACTACTATTACATAGGACACTGTTGCGGCATACCCAAAATCAGGTGTGTACTTAAATGATAAGAAATATATATATTGTGATATGGAAAGTGTCGCATTTCCTGGACCGCCATTCGTTATATTCATCACTTCATCAAAGATTTGTAACGTTCCAATCGTGGACGTAATCGATGTAAATAGAATGATTGGTTTAAGCATAGGTACTGTGATATGAAAGAACTGTTGTAAGTTAGATGCCCCGTCAATCCTTGCCGCTTCATAAATAGTTCGATCGACATTTTGTAAGGCAGATAAATAAAAAATCATATTGTATCCTGTCCACCTCCACGTAATGGCAAGAATGATAATGACTTTTGCCCATAATGGATCCGCTAACCAATTTATCGCTTCAGTCATCCATCCAAGCTTCACTAGAAAATAATTAACAAGTCCATCTACACCAAATAAGTACTTGAAGATAACCGAGTAAGCAACTAATGAAGTAACACATGGCAAGAAAATTGCCGTCCTAAAAAGCCCTTTAAATTTTAAGGTTGTGTCGTTCAGTAAAACGGAAAAAACTAAAGCAAGCATAATCATAATCGGAACTTGAACAATCAAATAAATGCATGTATTTCCGAGTGCCGCCATAAAGGACGGATCATTCCATAGTCGAACGTAATTATCCAACCCAACATATTGAAGATTCGCACCCATTCCAGATTGAAAGGATAAAAGAAGGGCCTGAATCATTGGATAAAAATAAAACAAACCGATTGCCAGAACCGAGATTAAGATGAAGAACCATCCAATGGTATTCTTTTTTAACAGATGTCCCAATTTGCATCCCCCTTCTCCAAAGTATTGGGGGTACCACCGAGTTCCGTGGAATACCCCCAATAAAAGTTAATTCTGGCTTATTTAATTTGGGCCTCTGCTTGCGCTTGGGCATCTTTTAACACCGTATCTAAATCTTTTCCATCCAAGTAGTTTTGCATTTCCACCGATAAGATATCATCGATAGCATAGGTATGCATGCCATAGTTGACTCCTTTAATACTATCGGTCCAAGTAGAGAAATCAGAGATAATCTTTTGACGACCAAAAAACTCATCTGGTTGATTATAAGCGTCTCCACCCGCTGCAGGAAGGTACGTTCCAATAGCTCCAATATCCGTAACAAGGTCTTGATAAAACTGTTTATTGGACCCGAAGGTGTTCGCTAAAAATTCCGCCGCTTTCTCTTTTCCATCTATGTTCAGCACATAGAAAGAGCTTCCTCCAAGGTTGGATGCATTAACCGAACCACCCACCGACAATTTTGGAGTTGGAACAATCGCCCACTTCCCAGACTGAGAGGCTTCTGCTTTTACACTTGGAGTAATCCAATTTCCAGTTGGTATAGAAGCTACATCACCACTATTGAATGCAGCAACAAACTGACTCCAATCTGAATTAATCTTGACAATATTAGCGTCCATTAAGCCTTTATAAATTTGAAACGCTTGTTTCAAAGCTTCATTATCTTCTATATATGGAGTTGTTCCGTCTTCTTTCACATACCAAACCCCTGCGGTTTGAATCATAATACGTAGCTCCCCAAGATTACTCGGGTCTAGGGTAAGCATATCCTTACCTGTTTTCTCCTTCACGACCTTTCCAATCTCGATATATTTTTCCCAAGTAATATTGGTTAAATCTTCTACGGTGTAGCCAGCTTGCTCTAGGTAATCTGTTCGAACGTAGAGACCAGTTACTCCTGAGTCAAATGGTAATCCATACTGCTTTCCATCCATACTTGTTGTTGCAATTTTATATGGTGCGAAGTCATCTTTATTGATGTAATCCGAAATTTCAAAAAAAGCATCAGGATATGACTTTAAAAAACTTTGAGCGCGATAGTCTTCTATAAGAACAATATTTGGCATTCCCTTCATTGTCCCAGAGCTAAGACCAGTATTCAGCTTTTGAATAATGTCGTCTTGAGCATTTTCTATCACCTTAACGTTTATTTCACTCTCGCCATCGTAATATTCTTTCGCTTTCTCTAGAGCAGCAATATTAAATTTGGGATCCCATGCCCAAACCGTTATCGCATCATCCTTACTACCTGATTCACCACCTGAGCTTGCTTTTTCTTCTCCTGAATTACAGGCAGCTAAAACTACTAAGCAAAAAATAAGTGCTATCAAACTCCACCATTTCTTCATGAACTAACCCCCTTATTTTTTGTAAGCGCTTACTAATATGTGTTTATCATAACACCAAAAAAATTAGATCGTTAGAACGATCTTTAGAACATGAGTTGGAATATATTTAGGTGGAAGAACATTACCAATCTTGACTTGGATTTTTTTTATATATAAGTATTTTCTTTAGATTGGTTAGAGTCTATTTGACTAGGCAGCCAGATTTGTACCTTGGTTCCCACTCCTACCTCGCTAGATATCTCCACGCCGTAGCTTCTTCCGTATAACAATTGAATACGATTATGGACATTGGATACTCCAATCCCACTAAACAATTGCTTATTTCGCTTATACCGATTTGATTCACTTGCTAAGCTTTCTAATTCCATCCCATCCCCGTTATCCACAACTTCACATAAAAGAAAATCCTTGTTTTCGGAGATGAGTACTTGTATAAATCCTTCCTTCTTATGAGTAAAGGCATGGAAAAAAGCATTTTCTATAAAAGGCTGGATTATGAGCTTCGGGATTCGGCATACATAGCTAGAAGGAGAAACAAAATAGCTTACATGGATTCGATCCCCATACCTAGCTTGATTAATTTGTACGTAGTGTTTCAGATTTATAAGCTCTTGTTCCACAGTAATCGTTTCATTTACATCACGAAGTGCATGTTGTAAAAGAGAAATGAGAGAATGAATAGTGTCGGTTGCCTTATCTTTTTGCCCCTGCTGTACCATAAACTTTACGGAAGCAAGTGTATTGTATAAAAAATGGGGATTAATCTGATGCTGTAAGGCTTCAAGTTCTGCCTTTCTTTGTTTTTTTTCAGTCTCCACAATAATCTCGACATACTCATGCAGCTCATTCAACATATAGTTGAAAGCATGGGCAAGCTTTTTCGCTTCATATCCCCCATCCTCTGCTATCCGCTTATTAAAGTCATATTTCGCCATATCCGATATTTGCTCCACAAGCTTACTAAGTGATTTCGTCATCCTCCTAGAAATTAGAAAGACAAGAAAAACCGCTAGGCTTACAATCGCTAGGCTAATGAAGATAATTTCTTTCATATTCACTATGTGATCCATGACCGATTCTTTCCTAATCGTATTCACCAAGTACATATTGAAGGTTGGGAGGTATTCCGCAAGTAAAATATTATTTTCTCCAAAAAGCTCAATTTCTTGGTAGTTCAAATCTCGCTCACTAAATTCTTTTGACGCTTTCTGAAGCTCTGTTGATTTCTCACCAATCATTTGGTCCAGGCTGCTAGAAACAATCGTTCCCTCACTATCTAACAAGAAAACCTGATTTTCCTCACTTGTATAGCTCACGTAGAATTCCTTTAAGTCCTTTTCTTTAATCGACATATACAGGATGCCATAAATGTGATTAGAAGACCTTTGTTTCAACGCTTTCGAGGCTACAATGAGTGATTCCTTTCGTGAATCATTGGGTGGAAGATATCGATATAGAATTTCGCTTGAGTGACGAAACGTGTCTCGAGTCAAATCGAGCTCATCCAATTGGTTCCAGGAGATTGGCCATGAGCTATAGTTCATATTGAACAAATGCTGATGCTCTCCCCATAGAACTAGGTTTGCATCATATGGTTCGATATTTAAGTAAATGCGCTCCAGCTGGTTAACCACATCATACGAAGACGTTGCTGTTTGTATAGAGCTCATTCCTTCTCTAGAAAGAACTCTTTTAATCGTGCCATTGTTTTGCACTTCAATCGCAGTATTGACAATAGAGTAGCTAAAGTCTTCAAATCTAGTTTTAATCTGGTCTAACACTTTGTTATTCGTGATACTAAACGTCTCCATAAATAAATCGGTGGACATTCGGAATATGCTAAAGGTAATGAGGACAGAAACTGTAATAATGCTAATCAATGTAACAAATAATATCTTGAAAAATAAACTATTTTGACGAATAGTACGTAAAATATTTCTACATAATCGTTTCATGAGACTTCATCCCGTCGAAACTGACTCGGTGACACACCAACCATTTTTTTGAACACTTTACTGAAGTAACTTGGATCAGAATATCCTACCTCCTCACTTATATTGGAAATAGATTGTTTCGATTTTTTTAAAAGCTCGCAGGCTTTCGTAATTCGAACCTTGTTCACATATTCACTAAAGCCCTCTCCGTGGTGAGTGCTAAAGTAATTAGATAAATAGGAAGGGTTAAAATGAAAATGCTCAGCTAACTCTGTCAATCCCAAAGGCTCGGCATAATGTTGATTCACATATTCTAACAACTTCTTCATATTCCCATCTTGTCGTTTGACTTTCTTCGGTGCCGCAATGTCTCGTGTATAGTCTAAAAATTGATAAAAAGGCAGTAAAGCCTCTTTAACTGTTTTGGCTTCATTTAAAGTGGTAAAAAGACTATATTTATCTCTCTCTAAAGAATCTGTATTATAGTTTAGGCTTCCAAGTGCAACGATGATATCGAACATTTGGTTTCCTATTAAGGATTTAAACTCCTCAACTGGCAGATCATACTGTTTGGACAAACTATCGATGTAATCCAACAATTGAAAAATTGCCTCCTCGACCTGGTGTTGCTTGTAAAGCTTCATTACGCTTGTTCGGTCTAATTCTACCTGGGATTCCGACTCCTCTAGTAAAAGATCCGGAAGAAAGATGGACTTAGTAGGAAGATAAAAAGCTAGTTGCTTCATTCTAGCTTTTGAACGTTCATACTCTTCTTTTAATGATCGGACATTAGAAAAGAAATGGTTGACAAACAACTGTAAATCTGGAAAATCTGCTCTTATTCTTCCCATTAATGCTTGAACATTCGTGTTTAGAGGCTCAAAGGATTGCCTATTCATATTTACTAGATACGTGAGTTCGGATTCATCTCGAACTAACTCTTCTAATTGGTAGGAGGTAACATAACGAGATAAAGTAGTTGAGAGGTAATTTCTAGTAGGATAGCGATTAGAAGCACTGAAAAAGAATATCAAACAGAAATAAGGATACGAAAAGTCCAGTAAAGGTAGTTTATCCACTTCTTGAGAGCCATGAATAACTTGTTGTAATTGTTTAGAAGTAGAAGGTTTTATTTTTTGTGTATTCTTGCAAAATTCAAAATTAGGAATTCGTTTCACCGCTTTGTACAAAGACTCTAATAATTCCTCGCTAGTCAGCTTTGGTTTTAAAATGTAATCCACTATGCCTTCCTTAAAGGTAGAATGAACATAGTCAAAATTTTCAAAGCTGCTTAGCACCACCACTTCTATATCTGGGTAGTCCCTTTTGATAACCTTCACCAATTCCGTTCCATCCATGACAGGCATTACAATATCTGTTATCACAACATGTGGCTTATGCTTTTCTATAAGACTCAAAGCCTCTTCCCCATTCGATGATTGATCAACAATTTGAAAGCCTTCTGACTCCCAATTCATATAATTGATAATTCCTTGACGTATCAGCATTTCATCATCCACGATAAGCACTTTACATAATTGGACCATTTAACTCCCCCCTAGAATCCATTTTGATTATCTATCAGCATTATTAAATACCGGAACAAAACACCCGACGTTATTAAAGCGTTTTCAAAAGTATCATAGTACGAATTGACGTTTTCTTGCAATAGAAAAAGAAGTCAACAGCTATTTAATTGAATGTACATCAAATAGCTCTTTCTAAATACTAACTAATATGCTTGGAAGGTCGCTTTTACCATTCATAGTAACGCAAAAAACTCCCGTCCTTACGGACAGGAGTTTTATCTATCTAGTAAATCAAAAATATCCTCTATCGATTTTATCGAATTTGAATTTATCTCTAGATGGATTTCTAATTCTTCTTTAATTTGTTCTGGTAATTCCTTAAGAATTGGTGGTATTACCTCAGGATTTTGCTTCCACTCCAGCAACGCCTCACGAATCGCAGCTTCGTCTAAGTCCAGGCCTAGAACATTTTCTTCTTCTTCAACTGCTGGTTTGTTTGGATTCGTTTTTTGTTTTTTCGGCTTTTCTTCTTTTTTTTCTGATTTCGTAATCTTTTGCTTTTGTTTTGTCTTAGTCGCTTCTTCTTTCATAGTGGTTTTCGTTTTTTCTGGTGCTTCCTTAGTTGGTATAGACTCCATATCCTGCTTTTGTTTCGAAGAAGTCTCTTTTTTCTCCTCCTTCGTTGTGTCTTGCTCGGTAGGTATCGCCTTTTCTTTCTTTACGGTTTGCTTTTTATAATCAAAATAAGTTCGAATAATTTCTCTTTCTTTATCGTCCATTTGGTTGGCTAATTCTGATTTAGTTAGACTAGGCAAGGATGCAGCCATGACTTCGTTCATCGATTTTTTCTGTTCCTGTGCCTGAGCACGAATAGATGGTGGAACTTCGAAAATCGCTACCGTTAATAGCGCGTCTTTTTTAAAGTACTCATCAAGCACCT
This sequence comes from Radiobacillus deserti, assembly GCF_007301515.1. Classification (GTDB taxonomy): domain Bacteria; phylum Bacillota; class Bacilli; order Bacillales; family Amphibacillaceae; genus Radiobacillus; species Radiobacillus deserti. The sequence continues at coordinate 985,009 of NZ_CP041666.1, read as the reverse complement.
TTGTTACATGCGCTTCTTTTTCGCCACTTTCTTCATAAGAAATACCTATTAAAACCGTTTTCTCTTCGGATAACCAATTCTCTTTCTTGCTGATTTGCACAATTTGACCAGTAATTTGATCAATTGGTTTCCCTTTCCAGTCTCCAAGCATAGAAATTAAAGATTTGGCATCGTCATTAACCGCGTGAATACTAATGACTTCCATATCTTTGTTTACTTCTAATTCAACACTAGGATTGATATCAATGCTTACATAAGCATATGCTTTATCCTGTGCATTCCATAAATAAAGAGGTGAAGCAATTAGCAAGAGAACCATGACCATTGCGAGAAGACGAATACCTGCAGCCGGCTTAGCAAGGAAAAGGGAGCCCAGTTTATGAGCTTCCTTTTCCTCATAAGTAACCTCGGCCCCAACACTTTTTTCTTTTATTGGTTTTGCTTTTACAAACGAACCATCTCGTCGGAGGACAATGGTGTACCTAAAATGGTGCTTAACCACAACGCCTTTATTCACTGCCCCACCCCCTTTAAATAGTCGCGGAGATATAAAAAATCCTCGCTTAAAATAACAAAGATTGCCAATATATATTTCCTGTTTCGTTCTAATGTTTTTTTACTTACTTTTACTCGATTTACAAGGGACTTTATAGGGATTTTCTTTTTCTTATACACATATTCTCTCAACTCTTGATCTTCGTATAAAAGTCTTGCAACTTTTATCGCAGATTCACGAGCATCTTGATGCTTAGGTGAAACCATTGTTAGTTCTTTAAACGAAATCTTATATTCCTTCAACTTCATCTCTAGCTCAGACAATTCCTCTCTTCTATACCATTGGTCCACTTCTTCCTGATGAAAGGCTTTTGCAGCACTAATCTCCAATGGATTGTCCATTTGGTCTTCGTCGTATGTTTCATCCAAAGAGGCCGCTACTAATCTCGTTTGTTCCTGTCTAATATAGTCGATTACTTTTCTTTTTATAACGAGTCTAGCAAACGAGAGAAAAGCACTTCCCCGTTCCGAGGAATAGGCGAGCATTGCTTCATTAAAAGCTGATAAGCCTATGCTAAACTCATCGTCCAATGTCGGATCAATATATCGTTTACACACTTCCGATACCGTTTTTGCGATAAACGGCTTATAGGCGTCAATCAGCTGATTTTGAAGCTCTACATCACCTTGCTGGACAAGATGAACCTGGCTAGCTAGGGAATCATTGTTAGTCTTTCTGAACCGGTTCGAAATCAACTGTCATCCCCTCCAGCTATTATATATTTCGTACTTTTATAAGCATTTATGGGTGTTACATACCGTTCCTTTTTAGAATATCGACCATTTTTATATAATAAACCATTTATCTTCATAATAGACTCCAAGATTTGTTGATAATAAGTATACAATACCCGACATTCTCTATATAAACGAGGACAAGATGATTACATTTTGTTTAAAAATTTTGTCAAAATCTACTGCTTTTTACCTACTTTTTAATCTTATTGTTAGAAAAATAACATGTGGGATGCATAAAACCGGTGTCCTCTTTCCTTTCATTTAGGGAAAAAGGATTAATCATGATACACATCGTGAAAGTAATCGATTGGAACAGCCAGTCCAACTCTTCCATGCTCTGGGTGGTCGAGGGTTGCAAAAATGATCCCCATTACCTCCCCCTCTTCTGTAATAACTGGACTCCCACTATTGCCATGATAGACTGAAGCATCCAACATGAGTACTTCTTTATCCATACTTTCTATGGACGTATAGCCAATGACTTCTCCTTCGTTAGCAATGCCCTCAAATCGAAGAGGATTCCCGATAAAGTAAATATGTTCGTCTTTTTTAAATGTTGCTTTTTCAGCTAGCGGTAAAAAAGGAACAGAATCCTCAGATTCTACTTGCAATAGTGCTAGATCAATTTCTGGATATTCGGCTACTATATTTGCGTCCTTAAGTCCCGCTTCTGGAAAAGCAACGTAAATCTGCTCTTTTAGCGCACCATCTATTACATGGTGGTTTGTTAAGATGAGCCCATTTTCCGTGTAAGCAAAACCTGTTCCTCGCGAGGCTCCCGCTTCAACGACCACTACCGCCTTTTGATACTCGTCAATATTTGAATCTGTCATAAGTCGTGAGGACGTAGAGAGGAAATCAATGGCTGCAATTGGAAAGCTTTTTGGAACCATTGCAATGACTTGAATAAATAAAGCAACCGCAATTAGCCAAAACGGCCACTTCGGAAACCGGCTTTTCGTTTTTTGATACGACTTTTTCCCTTGCTTCTTTTCTTCTTCTAATATCTCCAGCATCTCTTCATGAGTCAGATCTTCGTATAAATCCTTATCCATCACATCATGATCTTGTTCCTTCATCTCTTCACCTCATGCTCGAGCATTATGATTTTTACTAAAATGATATTAAACCTATTCTACCAGAAAACCCTCTGATTCGTATTAATCAGAGGGTTCTCCTTACATTACTTTTCGGTTTAATTGTCCCTTTTGCATTTGATACATTTGGTAATACAAGCCTTCTTCTTCTAGTAATTGATTATGATTTCCTCTTTCCTTAATCACTCCATGGTCTAATACAAGTATTTGATCTGCTTGTTGAATCGTGGATAATCGATGTGCAATCACAAGTGTAGTCCTTCCTTTTTTCAAGACCTCTAATGCTTGTTGAATAATCGATTCCGTTTCCGTATCAATGTTTGCTGTTGCTTCATCTAAAATTAAAATCGATGGATCAAACGCTAAAGCACGTGCAAAAGAGATAAGTTGCCGCTCTCCCATGGATAATGTCGAACCACCTTCTTTAACTGGTTCATCATAGTTTTCTGGTAATTTGTTGATGAATTTGTCGGCACCTACTGCTTCTAAAGCAGAAATCGCCATTTCCCGGGAAATATCCGGGTCATTCATTGTTACATTCGACAAAATCGTTCCAGTAAATAAGAAAGGATCCTGTAATACAATTCCCATGTGGCTTCGGATTTGTTGGCGAGATAAGCTTTGTGTGTCCACACCATCAATCGTTATCTTGCCTTTTTGGGGATCATAAAAGCGGAACAATAGATTCATAATCGAGCTTTTCCCAGATCCAGTATGCCCTACAAACGCTGCGGTCTGTCCCGGCAAGATTTCAAAGTTTATATCCTTTAATACATATTCTTCATCATTATAGGAAAAAGATACACTCTCAAAAGCAACATGCCCTTTATATTTATCAATAGCTGTATGAATTGGTTCTTCACCAGTTTCATCTAATAGCTCGAACACTCTTCCTGCCCCTACTCGGGCTTGTTCTAATAACGGAAGCTGATTCACCATATTCGTAACTGGTTCAAATAACCGAGTTAGATAATCCACAAACGCATAAAGCACCCCAACTGTGACAATGCTTTCTATGCCTAACGACTGGGAACCAAAATACCAAATAAAGGTCACAAATGCGATATTTCGAAGCACATTGACGAGATTATGCGAGGTTAACGCACTTAATTTTACAAGCTTTCTTTGATACGTAAAATGTCTCGTGTTCAGAGCCTCAAACTCTTCCTTTATCTGCTTCTCTTTTCGAAATGCTTGAATGATTGGCATCCCTTGAATCGATTCATTAATATTTCCGTTGATCTCACTAATCGTGGAACGAACAACCTTGTTATACTTGGAACCAAAGTATTTATATACTTTCATCCAGATATAGATAATCGGAATGAGTAGTAAACAGAATAATGCTAATCGAATATCTAAAATGAACAGTGCAATATAAATTCCTGCCATGTAAATAAAGCTCGTTATGAATACAGATAACACACGTTCGTAAAGATCTCTGATGGCTTCCGTATCATTTGTAATGCGAGCAACAATTTTTCCTGCTGGTCGATTAATATAGTAGTTTATTGGCACCTTTTGCGTATGTGCAAAAACGTCATTTCGCATTTTCTGTACAATTCGATTACTAGCCTTCTGAAGGTTATATGTTTTTCCGAATTGAAAGAACGCTGCAATTAGGAGTAGCGCTACATATAAGACAAGTAAATACATAATTGGCCGTTGCTCTGGTTGGAAGAAAGGATAAAGCTCAGAGAGGGATAAACGTTCTCCTTGTACGGATATTTCTTGCTCACCCGTTTGAATCGTGATTGTCCCGTCTTTAAGTTCTCGTTTTCCTTCAAGCGTTACTTCTTCTGGAATAAAGTAATAGGCTCTTTTCACTTGCAGAATAGTTGCGCTTCCTATATGTTTATCATTTGCTTCCAATCGGTCTGCTCGTTTGTAGTAGCTTCCCTCATAGGAAACCGTATAGCGATCATCCATTTCCGCGACCTGGTACCATGTTGTTTCTATGCCATTAATATGTTCATCAATTATTCGTTTTGCAATGAACGGACCAGCCAGCTCCAGACTAACGGCAATAACTAAACATACTAATCCAATCAAAATCACCTTTTTAAATTGCATCGCATAATCAAACAAGCGACGCTCGGTTGTTTTCTTCATTAGGAGCTCACCTCCTGTTCCTCTAGCTGCTGCAGTTTATACTGCTCACAGTACCAACCCTCTTTTTCCATGAGCTCATCATGCGTTCCTGTCTCGACAATCTGACCATCATCTAGCACAATGATTTGATCTGCATGCTGAACGGCAGACATTCGATGGGCTGTAATAAAGGTTGTTTTTCCTTCTCTCTCTCTTTTGAGATGCTCAATGATTAATGCTTCTGTTTTTCCATCCACTGCAGATAAAGCATCATCTAACAATAAAATACTAGGATTTTTAATAAACGCACGTGCCAACGCAACACGCTGTTTTTGGCCACCAGATAAGGTGACCCCACTCTCTCCTACCTTTGTGTCTAAGCCTTTCGGCAGATTCTTAATATCATCAACGAAATGCGCCATTTCCATGACGCGATAAATCTCTTCATCGGTCGCATCACTTTTCCCGAACTGAATGTTTTCTCGAATCGTTCGTGAAAACATAATTTGTTCCTGTGGCACGTAGCCAATCCATTTCCTCGTTACATCCAAAGGAATATCATTTATGGAAACGCCTGATAAGTTTAGTCTGCCTTGAATTCCTGGATACTCGCGTAACAATAGGCGGAACAAGGTGGTTTTCCCAGAACCTGTTTTTCCAACAATCCCAATGGTTTCTCCTTGCTTCACCTTTAGGTGAATATGTGACAGTTGCGGAGTATCTGTTTCGGGATATTGAAAGCTCACATCCTCAAAGTCAATGGAAGTTAGGCTACCAATTAATTGTGGATTATTCGGATCCTTCACATCAGCCTGATAATCCAACGTTTCATTCACACGATCTAAAGAGGCATTTCCTCTTTGCATCACATTAATGAGCTCTCCTACTGCAAACATTGGCCAAATTAGCATTCCTAAATAAACATTAAACGAAACAAGTTCACCTAGCGTCAACGTATTTTGAAACACAAGTGTTGCCCCGTATCCAAGTCCAATCGTATAAGATAAACCAACCAGTATTTTCATCGTCGGTTCAAACAACGCATCGATTTTCGCAACGGCGATGTTTTTCTCATACACATCTTCTGTCATGATTCGAAATCGTTCCCTGTCATGTGTCTCTTGAGCAAAAGCTCGTAAAACACGTACTCCACGAATGGATTCCAACACATCATTATTCATATCACCAAACGCCGTTTGGGCTGCTGTGAATCGGTTATGAATGACATTCCCATACTTATGCATAACGATTGCCATAATCGGCAAGGGAATTAATGCTGCAATGGTCAACTTCCAGCTAATAGAAAAGCCCATCATAGCAATGATTAATAACATAAATACACTAGAATCTACTAATGTTAATACTCCAAATCCAGTTGTCATGGAAATTGCCTTTAAATCATTGGTAGCTCGAGCCATCAAATCTCCTGTACGGTTTTTCCCAAAAAAGGTTGGAGTCATTCGTAAGAAGTGCCCCATTAATTTGGAGCGCATAGTGCGCTCCATAATCATCGCTCCACTAAATAACGTATAATCCCATAAAAAGTTAATCGAATAGCTTGCAATAATTAGTCCGCCAAAAATAAGCAAGATCTCCGTAATCCGTTCAAACGTTAACGTGTTATATTGAATTTCATCAATTGCCATCCCGATTAATCTCGGTGGGAATATTTCTATGAAGCTCCCAATTATAAGTGCTATTATCGCAAACGTATATCTTTTCCAATATTTCTTGAAAAACCAGTCTAATTTTTTAAATACTTGAAACATGCGTTCACCTACTTTTTATAGATTTATAGCTAGCCACTCTCTTTCCACTCTTCGTTTTTTGCAATTTTTAGTCTTGTCAATGACATAATCGCTTCCTCCTTCATTATTAACTTTCATTTCGTGAAACTATAAATACCGTACGATCCACTATCGGAAGTTTATATTTCATTTTAAATTTTATAATACATACGAACGTGTACCTTCTCAGGTATTGGTTAAATTTACCATTCACTCGTATAAATACATTAAACATGCTGCCACCTTCTTTAACTTGTAAACTTGTATTGCTAACCGCTCTCTTTCCTTTCATTGAACAACTTTTCAATTATCATCTTAGTGATTGACATACAATCATCCCTCCAAATTTTTATATTTATATATAGAAAGCATGGGTTTCCCCTGCTACCTAACAAAACAAAAAACCGCATACGTCCCTAGACGCATGCGGTTAAAAAAACGCACAAAAATAGCCACGGACTTCTTTCACGTGACCTGTCATTATCCCTATGAAACTGTTCGAGATATACTACTGCCTAAATTTATGTGCACGAATATTAAAATACACGTCCAGCGAAGGTCACGTTCGATATGAAGTTGTAGTTTCCTACAATCTGGTGTTTGTTCATTGCAATTCCTTTTTCCATTTTTGTGACCTCCTCTCATAAATTTCCTCTTAAGTATATGCCTTCCCATTTTCAAAGTCAATGGGATAGTAACATATTTTTTCAGTCGACAAAAAAGCCAAAGCAGGAGACCCCTCTCCGTTGCTTTGGCTTTTATCCATTAATAAGGAAACTCATCTGGATGATAACCCATACGTTTATTCTCGTTTATTTCATCCATTGCTTTCATATCCTCTGCAGATAATTCAAAATCAAATATATCTGCATTTTCTTTTTGACGCTCTGCTTTTGTTGATTTCGGAATCGTCACGATACCATGCTGATAATCCCATCTCACGATGATTTGCGCTGGAGTTTTTTCATACTTTGCTGCCAGCTCTTGCAATGTCGGATGATTAAAATAGGAAGCCTTTCCTAATGGCGCCCAAGCCTCCACAATAATATCATGTTTGTGACAGTATGCTCGTGTCTCAAGCTGTGACAATTGTGGATGTAGCTCGATTTGGTTTATCATCGGTTTGATTTCTGCACTTTCCATTAAGTCATCCAAATGATGTGGCAGAAAGTTACTAACACCAATTGCCTTCGCTTTCCCACTTCGATAGATTTCCTCCAATGCCTTCCATGTTTCTTTGTACTTTCCAGGCACCGGCCAATGCACTAAGTAAAGATCGACATAATCGAGTCCTAGCTTACTTAAGCTTTCATCAAATGCTTTTAGCGTGTTTTCATATCCCTGTTGGTCGTTCCAAACCTTTGTTGTAATAAAAATGTCTTCCCGTGCAATGCCACTGTTCTGGATCGCACGTCCAACCCCTTCTTCATTTTCATAAAAAGCAGCAGTATCGATGTGGCGATAGCCAAGTTTTAACGCGGACGTCACCGCATCATATACCCCGTTTCCTTCGATTTTATAAACCCCTAACCCAACTGCCGGAATCTTTACTCCATTATGTAAAACTTGAACAGAATCTGATAAACCCATCTCACATTCTCCTTTTCACATATTTCAAATCAATAATATTGTAAACAATCGGAAGATTTATGGAAAGAAATTAACCTATGACTTTCTTAGTATAGACATGTATCCTCCGCAAGTAAATCTAGTGCAGCTTTTAAATCTTGATCCTCTACAATATGTTCAGGAGTCCAGGGAATATAAATATCAGGCTGGATACCTACCCCATTCATTCCCCTCCCTTCATCAACTTTTGTTAGCTTCGAGGTGGGATACCATAATTCAAATCGTCCTTCCCATTCCATCTTTGCAAGATTTGCATAATCATTTAATCCTAATGTTGCTCTTCCTATAACCGTGACTTTTGAAGAATGCTTGCAAACTTCAACAAAGGACTCACCAGAGCTGCCACAGAAAACATCTACTAATATCACTACTTTAGATGGTCCAGGTTTCGTATTGATTATCAAACTGTTCTCTAAGTCTGATAAATCCAATTCAACAAACCCCTTTCCTTCATTCTCTTTTAACTTATCAATCAAGATGTTCACTTGATTTTTAGTCTCTTCATCCCCTACTGAAAACAAATTACTTTTTAGCAACTTTGTTCGGAGCTCTACATTTCTTTTCGTACAGTTTGTTAACAAGGCTCCATCATCAAAATCAGATAGATTCACCACTTTTTCATCAAAAAGATAGGATAGCAATCCGAAATATGCCAGATCACTTCCACCTTTATTAAGACGTACATCGATTATAAGGTTTTCAGTTGAACGGAGAAGATGCTCGTTTTGGGTAATTAACTTCGAAATCTCTTGGTGATTCATAAAATCAGTCAATGTCATCAACAAGGTATTTTCATTGAGCGACTCCATTGAATACGTAGGTTCAAAAGGTTCGATTCTATACTTGTTTAGCGGAATCGAGAAAGTAGTATTTTTTTCATCTGTTACGATTGCATTACTGTATAAAGGAAGGATTGTACTCCAATTTTCTCGTTCCGCACTTTCCTCCATTAATTGTCTTTTATGAACTTGTATTAATTCCTGTATTGGGATACCATCCAATGCACGGATAACATATCCTGGTTTCAAACCCTTTTCCTGTTTAGTAGAAACGATGTAAAGATAATCCTTATACCTTCTCACAGAAAAACCTACTTCAACACTTTCTTGTTCGGTCTCTTATTTATGTTTAAAAATAATATGCTTATCCCGAAAATCCAGTAAATAATCTTGGACAAGGCGAACAAATTGATAGTCGGTAATCTCCAAACTCGTAGATATCTTTTTTCTGAAAAATTCTGGGTTATCCCAATTTTTTTTATCTTGAAACCCTGCATAGTCATAATGAAGAATACGAACAATCTCATCAAAAATGTTCTTGTACACAATCCTTCCCTCCCCATGTCATTAACTTCATTTTAGCATAAGAGAATAGGCGTGCACATGCACCCCTATCTCTTACACACTAGTCGTTTCATTAGGCTGATAATACCCGTGATATTCTTTACTTTCTTCCACGTCTTCTGCCACAAGGCCAGATAAAACGTGAACTCGCAAAATTTTCCTTCTTACTTGATTGTCGATTCCTACAATACTTTCTCTTTTTACATTCAACCTACAAATTCACAAAAAAATAGCCGTCATCTAAACGGCTATATCTTCGGTAGTTTTCTTTCATATAAAACATAAGATAATACACGGACCAATACTGGGTAAAAGGCTACTAGTCCAAGTAAGTCTCCCCAAATCCCTCTAAAATCACTAACTGCCATCCATATTACTAAAGCAAGCATAAGTACGGTACTTATGTTTCCTCCTTGCGTGTTAATCGGACGCCATGTGTTCCAGATAACACCAGCTTCTCCGATTAATTTTTGAAAACAAACATAGTGAAACGGTCGGATACGAAACCAGCTAACGCCTGTTAGTAACTCATCACGATTTTTAATTTCCTTTCTGCAATATCGACAAATATGAGCGTTATTCATGATTCTCTTCCCTTCTCTATACTAAAAACTTTCCTTATTAATCAATCAGAGTCGATTCTTGTCTAGTTTATCATGAATTTTCTTTTTATGTTATCTTGCTTGATTTTCCATGCAAAGCATGCTATTTTTATATAGTTCACTAATTGAACTATTTACATGTAAAACCAATTGGACGGGAGTGGAAAAATGAACAAGGTTGAGCTTCATGAACTCATTGAACTCTATACTTCCACGATGAATGAAGTAAATCGTAGAGTGAATGTGATAATGAATGACGAAGTACATCAAGAACTTACAACAGATCAGTTTGCGACCTTACGATTTTTAGCCAAGCACGAACCAACTACAAGTACAGAAATCGCCAATGAATTCTCTATTGGAAAAAGTGCTGTAACTGCTCAAGTCAATCGTCTCTTTGAAAGAGAACTATTGGAACGTGAACGTGACGAGCAAGATCGCAGAATCGTCTATTTACGACTAACGTCGAAAGGGAGAGCACTAGTAGAGGAAGGAACAGAGAAGCTATACGACGTGCTTGGGGACATACTTACCCAATTCAGTCAGGAAGAAGTAACTTCCTTTGTTCAATCGTTGCAGAAGCTAGTTACTTTTTTAAGAGAAAAATAAGGGGGTACACAGGTGAAACAAGTTATTCGCTTTCGATGGATTATCTTAGTAGCATGGATTGTTGCTGCAGCTAGTTTGTTGTTCTTCTCCCCTAACCTTCAAGAACTTGTAAGGGATAAAGGACAAATCGGAGTACCAGATGGGTACTCTTCTAGCGAAGCTGCACAAATGATCGAACGAATGTCAGAAGATAATAACGAAGACACAGTAAGTGCTGTTATGGTGTTTCATGAGAATAAGGCGTTAACGGAAACACAAAAAGAAGAAGTCGGAAACGCCATTGAAACACTAAAGGAACAGTCCGATGAATTAGGATTATCGGATATCCTGTCGTTCCAGGATGATGAACGAATTGAGGAACAAGTTGTCTCAGAGGACAACACAACCATTTTAGTGCCGTTCGAAGTATCCGTAAAGGACCGAGAAATTGAAGAAGCACGAGAAGATATCTATAAAGCGGTTGAAGATATTAAAGTAGACCACCTTCTAACTGGAGAAGCATTTATTTCCCAAGATGTTGTCCTCAATTCAGAAGAGGGATTAAAGAAAACAGAATATATTACAGTAGGATTTATTCTCGTCATCCTATTCGTTGTGTTCCGTTCCCTTGTCGCACCATTCATTCCGCTTATCACGGTTGGAATTAGTTACTTAGCTGCACAAGGTATTGTATCTATATTGGCAGATACAGTGGATTTTCCATTATCCACCTTTACACAAATCTTCATGGTAGCCGTTATGTTCGGTATTGGAACCGATTATTGTATTTTACTTATTAGTAGATTTAAAGAGGAACTTGCTCACCATGAATCAATTGGAGAAGCAGTTATTGCGACATATAAAGCAGCTGGAAAAACTGTATTCTTCTCTGGACTTGCAGTATTAATCGGGTTTTCCACGATTGGATTATCCACCTTTTCCCTTTACCAATCTGCAGTAGCAGTTGCGGTTGGGGTTGCGGTTGTTCTAATCGCATTAGCTACACTCGTACCTTTTTTCTTAGTGGTATTAGGGAAAAAGCTGTTTTGGCCGTTTGATAAAAACGTTTCTCATAGTGAAAGTAAGCTATGGGGATCTGTAGGTACCTTTGCATGGACACGTCCACTCATTGCCTTACTTATTGTTTTAGCATTTGTTGTGCCGAGTCTAATTACGTATGACGGATCGAAATCCTATAATTCTCTTGAGGAGATCGGAGATGAATATGGTTCCGTAAAAGCATTTGATTGGATTTCGGATAGCGTTGGCCCAGGGGAAGCAATGCCTACTACTGTCGTGTTAGAAACAGAAGAAAAAATTGACTCCTCCCAAGAATTCGAGGATATTGAACTAATCTCGAAAGAATTAGAAAATATCGATGGGGTTAAATCTGTACGTAGCGCCACTCGTCCAACCGGAGAGTTAATTGAAGACTTTACCATTACTAGTCAAACTGGTCAATTGGGTGAAGGAATTGGAAAAAGCATTGATGGAATCAATCAAATTCAATCTGGCTTAGCAGATGGCGCAAGCCAATTAAAAGAAGCTCAGCCTCAATTAGAAGAAGCAGAAAATGGCGTAGACCAACTTCTCCAAGGTACACAACAAGCAAATAACGGAATCGGAGAAATGAAAAATGGGCTAGCAGAAATTCAAACTGGAATCGAATCCGGTGCTAGTGGTGCTGGAGAGATTAAAGCTGGCCTACAGGAGATTCAAACGAACTTACAAAAAACGATTAACGGAAATAAAAAGGTTCTTTCTGGATATCAAGATATCGAGAATGGATTGAACCCAATTGTAAGTGGATATAAAGGATACTATAGTGCTGTTTCTGGTGCTTTATCTAATCTTAAAAAAGTGGAACAATCAAACCCTACTTTACAAGCAAACAGGGAATTCCAAACAGCTAAAGGACAGTTAGCTGCTGTAGTTAACGGTACCGAAGAAAATCCAAGTATGGCATCACTTAATAAGACCTTAGAAACGAAAATTCTAGGTGGCATGTCGAAAGCAAATAAAGGATTCCAGCAATCGATCTCCGGTCAGGAACAATTGTCTGCAGGCCTATCCGAACTGATTAACGCAGTTGATCAACTCCAAAATGGATTAAATCAAGCAGCAGATGGCCAACAACAAGTCATTAACAACATTCCTGCTTTACAAAATGGCTTAACACAAATTTACGGTGGTCAAGAAGAATTGAAAAAAGCTTTTAGCGATATGCAAGGCCAATTAGGCAAGCTTTCCGATGGATTGACCCAAAGTTCAGATGGTTTAACTGAAATCTCGAATGGATTAACGGAAGTACAAAGCTATTTAGATACTTTTTCTAGTAGCGACACCACTTCTTACGTAAGCATTCCAGAAGAAGCACTAGAAAATGAGGAATTTATCGAAGGAATTAAGCCTTATCTGTCTACAGATAAAACCATTACGAAGCTAGAAGTAGTCCTAGAAGATAATCCTTATTCTACGGAGTCTGTTGAATTAATCAGTACCGTGGAAAAAACGGTTGAGGATGCAATCAAAGGTACTGCATTCGAGGATGCAAAGCATGCCATCGGTGGTATTAGTAGTACGAACCACGATTTACAAAGCATGTCTAATGAGGATTATTCACGAACTGTCATATTAATGCTTAGCGGTATTTTCATTATCCTAATCATTTTATTACGTTCCCTCATTATGCCGATTTACTTAATTGGATCACTCGTGTTGACCTACTTTACTGCTATGGGATTAACAGAGGGAATCTTTGTGAACATCATGGGTTACGAAGGTATTAGCTGGGCCGTTCCATTCTTCGCCTTTGTTATTCTCGTTGCACTAGGAATTGATTACAGTATTTTCCTAATGGACCGTTTTAACGAAAATAAAGAAATGTCGATTAGAGATGGATTACTGCATGCCATGAAAAACATGGGTACCGTTATTATCTCGGCAGCGATTATTTTAGGTGGAACATTTGCCGCAATGCTACCGTCTGGTGTTTTATCCCTATTACAGATTGCAACGGTGGTATTAATTGGTCTATTCTTATATGCCTTAATTATGCTACCATTATTCATCCCAGTCATGGTACGTTTCTTTGGAAAAATGAACTGGTGGCCGTTTCGCCATCAATCAAAAGACTAAACATAAATAGGAGCACAAGGATTAATCCTTGTGCTCCTTTACTTTCTCATCATAATGTTCTAACCACTGTACTGCGTAATTCACAGCATCTTGAACCGGAAAAAGACGGCAAGTACCGGAGCCTACTTCTCCTGTTAAAATAGGCATCTCCGATTCGAAATCCTTTCCTAGTTCTTCAAACAACTCCTCACGAAATTCTATATCAGGATAGGTTTTCCAATTTCGTTCTCCATTTTCCATCATAGGGGAGCCTTTCATAATGGGGAGTCGGGTTGAAATCCGATATTCCGCTAAATGAAAACTCGTATTACTGTCATAACCAACCCCTAACAATAATACGAATGCCTTCCCATCATACAGCTTTTTCAAAGGAGAACCTTCCCCTAGTCCATGCTCCAACGAATGGTTTGCTAGTATTGTGTCTCGATTCCTTCCCCAAGCAAGGAAGGAATACATAGGATGACTGCTTCTTTTCACATCCGGAAAACTGCGAAATGCCTCCACAATTTTCCCCATACCATAGGTTGGGGTATAGCGCTTATCAAAGGCTGGCATATCCGCTTTAATTTCCTCCCACCATTCCTTGGGTACTGGAGGATTTCCCCATTCAGATGGATCAGAAAATGTAGGAGTTTGTGCTGGCATTACAATCGTGCCTTCTTCTGTCACAGCATCTTGTAAGGCTTGAACGACTGCAACCTCTCCACCGTTCACCCACCCTAAAGAGGATAAGGAAGAATGGACGAGAATAGTCATGCCAGGCTTCACCCCGAGTGCTTCTAAATCTGATTTTAATGATTTTCTAGTTCTAGGTCTAATGGCTGCTTCTATCAACTTCTGCATCTTCTCTTTCCACCTATCTAGTTGCTTGTTTGATAATATCAATTACTTTTTGTTTCGCTTCTCTACTTTCAAAGGACCGCATTTTGGTTAAAACTGTATTTTTGCCCTCTTTTAGCCTTTTTAATTCTTGAACTAATCTTTCTTCTGTTAATTCTTCTTCCTCTATCATCCGAGCGTACCCTTGTCTTTCAAAGGATTTCGCATTTAATATTTGGTCACCACGACTAGCATTTCGAGATAAAGGAATCAGTAACATTGGCTTACGTAAAGCCAAAAATTCAAAGATTGCATTAGATCCTGCTCGTGATAACACGAAATCCGTAGCCGCAAACAGATCCGAAAGCTCATCCTTCACATACTCAAATTGTGAATACCCTTCCCGTTGGATAGAGGGGTCTACATTTTCTTTTCCACATAAGTGAATGATTTCGAACTCGTGTAATAGTACATCTAATTGACTACGTACTGCTTCGTTAATTTTTCGAGAACCTCCGCTTCCGCCCATGATTAACAAAATAGGCTTTTTGCCTGGCAATCCTGTAAAGCTTAAGCCCTTTGTCTTACTACCTAAATAAAGCTCATCCCGTACTACAGCTCCTACCCACTCGGCTTTACTCTCTGGCAAGTACTGAACCGTTTCAGGAAATGTAGTGATAACCTTTTTCGAAAGAGGAATTGCGATTTTATTAGCCAATCCCGGAGTTATATCTGACTCATGAATGACCGCAGGAACTCGTCTCATCCTGGCTGCGATAAGCACCGGAACGGATACAAAGCCACCCTTTGAAAAAATGACAGCTGGCCTTTTCTTCCCAATGATGCGATAAGCTTGCAAGGTTCCCTTCAACACTTTAAATGGATCTTTGAAATTCTCTTTAGAGAAATAACGTCTTAACTTACCAGTAGAAATCGCATGATACGCAACTCCCTTTAAAGGCTCGATTAATTCTCGCTCAATCCCCGAATGTGAGCCTATATAATCAATGGTCCAGCCTTCTTTTTGAAAAGTTGGAATGACAGCTAGATTCACCATCACATGGCCAGCTGTTCCTCCACCAGTAAATAATATTCGTTTCTCCTTCATACGAACGCCCTCTCTATCTATGCTTCTAAGTAAGGTCGGTTCTCTTCCTTATTCAAAATGTGATATAATCCTCTCTATCCTAATGGAAATTAACTTAAAAAGGAAGACTTCCGTGTACCCTACTCAAACCATTCAACAAAAATTGAAGTTATTTTTTATCATTCTAATACCTATTCTAATTACACAGTTAAGTATGTATGCGATGAATTTCTTTGATACCGTTATGTCCGGACGAGCCGGTGCAAGAGATTTAGCCGGTGTTGCGATAGGCTCTAGTTTATGGGTTCCTATTTCAACTGGAATCAATGGGATTCTTCTGGCTCTATCCCCCATTGTAGCGCAATTAATTGGTGCGAACCAAAAAAAAGACGTACCAGAACAAGTTCGTCAAGGAATGTATTTATCCATTTTATTAGCTGTGATTGTGACTATTATCGGATTCATTCTTTTAGATCCAATCCTAAATCATATGGATTTAGAAAAACATGTACGTTATATAGCGAAATATTATTTAATTGGAATTGGGACAGGTATTATCCCCCTATTCCTTTTTAATCTGTTAAGATGTTACGTGGACGCTTTAGGACAAACGAGAACATCTATGGTTATTATTCTGTTGTCGCTACCATTAAATATATTCTTCAATTACGTATTTATCTTTGGAAAATTCGGAGTTCCAGCACTTGGCGGAATTGGGGCTGGCTTTGCTTCATCCTTAACCTATTGGTTTATATGCGGGATTACATTTCTTATTATCGTTCGTGTCCATCCATTTTCTGAAGATCGAATCTTTTCTAATTGGAGAAAGCCTTCTTTATCGACGTGGATAGAACAATTAAAAATTGGTATCCCAACTGGCTTCTCCATCTTTTTTGAAGTAAGTATATTTTCAGCGGTAACTTTGTTTATGAGTGTCTACAACACGTTTACCATTGCGGCACATCAAGCCGCGATTAACTTCGCTTCCTTCTTATACATGGTTCCATTTAGTATTGCGATGACTCTGACGATAGCCGTTGGATATGAAGTAGGGGGCAAAGCGTGTACGAGATGCGAAAGCCTACTCGTATATGGGAATCAGCTTCGGGGTAATCATAGCCTTTGTTTCTGGTTTTATTTTGTACGCATTCGACCAACCGGTTGCCCGTCTATATAATACCAATCCAGAAGTTGTGGAATTGACGACGAACTTCCTCTTCTACGCCATATTCTTTCAGTTAGCTGATGCCTTCGGCGCTCCGCTTCAAGGTACGCTTCGTGGCTATAAGGATGTAAATATCACCTTTATTATGTCATTAGTCAGCTACTGGTTGATTGGATTACCGAGCGGGTGGTTGCTAGCGAATTTCACAGCGTTTGAAGCGTATGGCTATTGGATGGGGCTTATTATTGGATTGAGCGCTGGAGCTGTTACATTATTTGGCCGATTGATTTATTTGCAGAGGAAACTTTTAAAAAGCACCATATAGCGAAAAATGAAAAAGGATGCCATCGACATCCTTTTTCATTTTTTTATTCCAAATTCAAATACAACGAGTCGTTCTTCTGTCATTTCATCAATAGAGTACTTCGGTCCTTCTTTACCTGAACCACTATCCTTCACACCACCGTATGGCATTAAGTCCACGCGATACTGAGACGCATCGTTAATCATGAAGCCACCTACTTCTACCTTTTTCGCTGCATGAAAGGCTGTGTTAATGTTGTTCGTGAAAATACCACCTTGTAAGCCATAAGGAGATTCGTTCACCTCATCTATGCAAGCATCTAAATCATGATATGGAATAATGCTAACGACTGGTGCAAACACTTCTTCACATACTACTTTCATCGATTTGTGGACATCCACTAAAACAGTTGGCTCTAGTAATGGACCTTTTCTAGTCCCTCCATGTAAGAGCTTAGCCCCATTTTCTTTCGCTTCAGAGATCCACTTCTCTGCTCGAATTGCTTCTTTTTCAGCTATCATCGGTCCAACGTCTGTATCTGGATCATTCGGATCACCAACCTTAAGCGTTTGGATAGCCTCCATAAACTTCGCTTGGAATTCATCCTTCACATCTTCATGCACGTAAATCCGTTGGACAGAAATACAAACTTGACCCGCAAAGGCAAAGCTTTTTTCTGCAGTAAGCTGTGCAGCCTTCGCAACATCCGCCTCTTTGTCAACGATAACTGGTGAGTTATTGCCCAGCTCTAAAATCAGTTTATTTAATCCAGTATTTTGTTTAAGCTTTAAGCCAACTTCCGCACTGCCTGTAAATGTATATAATTTGATCCGCTTATCCTTCATCATTTGGTTACCGACCGTGGAACCAGATCCAACTACGACGTTAAAGAAACCGGCAGGTAAACCAGCTTGTTCGAATATATCTGCTAATTGAATCGCGGTAGTTGGCGTTGCACTTGCTGGCTTCAATACCACCGTATTTCCCGCTGCAATAGCAGGTGCTACTTTATGAGAAACAAGGTTTAAAGGGAAATTAAACGGACTAATTGCACCAACCACGCCAACCGGAACTTTTATTGTAAAGGCCATACGATTTTCAGAACCTGGAGCTGCTTCTACAGGAACTCCTTCTCCGGTGATTCGTTTTGCCTCTTCCGCAGCCCATTCGAAGGTTTGTGCGGAACGGACAACTTCACCCTTTGCTTGCTTTAGCGGTTTTCCAGCCTCTTTTACGATTCCAATAGCCAGCTTATCCTGTTTTTCTAATAAAAGTTCACTTACCCGTTTTATGATTTCATAGCGTTCATATGAGGAAAGCTTTTTTGTTTCAAAGGCATGCTCTGCACTAGCAATAGCTTGGTCGACTTCTTTTTCTCCTGCTTTCGCTACTGTTGCATAAACGTCCTGCGAATATTTTTCTAGTACCTCTAATTGTTCATTTGTATCGACCCATTGACCATTTATATATAATTTAAAATGCTGTGTCATCGTAACGCCTCCTTTAAATTTGAATACCACGTTTATTGTACCGCAAAACAATCCGAGAGTAAGGCCGGAAGCTTGTCGTATTAATTTAATAAATAACGAACCGCATCTAGTGAAAGAATAAAGGAAACAATTGAAGAAATGAGGAATATCATGTTTATACTTCTTATAACCATCGTCATTTTTAATCTAATTGCTTTCCTTGTCCCAAAAAGGATCTCACATATTGAACTCATTACCACAACTCTGTTTGCCCTTTATCTACAACTGTTTACAGATGTTTTTTTAATATTAAAATATAATTTATATGGCTACTTTGGTGAGGGTGTCGATTGGAAATCCACGCTATACATACTAGGTATTTATCCACCTATCAACTTTCTATTTCTGAACTTTTTCCCATATAAAAAGAAGCACTATTATAAAATGATGTACATCCTTGCCTGGGGTGTATTAGCTATTGGGTTTGAAGCGATTTTCTTGTGGAGCGGAACCTTTTATTATAATGAGTGGAAAATTTGGTATTCCGGCATCTTATACCCTTTGTTGTATATTCTTCTCGTGGTTTTCCATCGATTTACGTATCACTATTTAATCGTATTTAAACATTTAGATTCCAAAAATAATCATTAAAGCATTATAATCAAAAGAAAAAGAAAATACATAGTGAGTGAGAATATGGAAAATAAATGGGTATTACTTGTAATATTTGAAATCCTAGCATGGGCTTCCACCTTTTTTATGTTATACGCGAGGTACAGACTCCAATCGAAGTGGGGCTTTAAGATAGGTGTTTTTTTATCTATCCTTACTGGCATCATTCCTCAAGTAACCTTAGGCATTTTAAACTTTATTCAAGAAGGAAAGGTAGATTTATTTACACTAATCATCATTTTACTTCTTTTATACGGATTAACGATTGGAAAGAAGCACATTCAAAAAATGGACCAATGGGCCAAGAATAAATTCCTCCCCTCTAAACAAGGGGGATAATTAGGGAGGTGTTTATGTGAAGTCTATGAAACTAGTTGTTCTCCTTATAGTTGCTTTTTTCTTTTTCATCGGGGATATATTACTAGCAAAGCCATTTATGATCAACCATCACGAGAAATACGTTTTGGTGTATATGCCAACGATGAAGAAGGCCGTATCGATATTCGTAAGACGATAACAAACTTAGATAATCAATCCACAGTAGATAATATACAGATGATTTATATGCAAAAGGAAAAAGTAGCTTCTATAGTTGAACCTACAACCAAACCTGATTTACACCTATCCATTATAAGTCCCAAACGGTCGACTTCATTAGTAGATTCTGAAGTTTGGTTTAATGAGTCAGGTGCAACGATTGGTTTACGATCTGGAAAAGCTGGGAACCAAGTTGATTATTTCAACATTTCAAAAGAAGACGCAGATTTCCTTTATGAGCAATTCGAATAACAAAAAAGGGGAGGGGTAGGCCAGCAAATATAGAACTAGGGGGAGTTTTTTGTATTCGTTAAAATTTTGGTTTGCTTGGGTTGTTGGTGTAATAGTAGCTGTTTTTATATTGAGTCTATTGCAACACGGAGAAGTAGATTGGGGACCTATTGTCACAATGAGTATTGCTGGTCTTATAGGTGTTCTTATCGCTTCCGGAATAAGGAAAATTTTTAACAAAAAAGTAAATTAAAAAGTTAATCACTAATGCACTAACCAGGTTAGTTGAGGTAGCCTTAATACAAAACAGAACTCCCTAATTAATGGAAGTTCTGTTTTTATTACTATATCTTTAACTTGAAGAGAACCTTACAATTAAAGAAATAATCCAGCCACTGTAGCAGAAAGAATGGATCCTAATGTTGCCCCAATAAGAAGCTTCAAGCCAAACTTAGAAACGATTCTTCCTTTTTCTCCATCAATACCTTGCACCGTTCCCGCAATAATACCAATTGAAGAAAAGTTTGCAAAGCTTGTTAAGAACACCGCAACGATTCCAACTGTTTCCTTCGATAGTTGTCCAACTAGTGGTTGTAGCTCAAGCATGGCAACAAATTCGTTCGTTACAATTTTTGGTCCCATGATACCACCAGCTTGAATAAGCTCTCCTGGTGCAATCCCCATTAAGAAACCAATTGGCGCAAGTACGTACCCTAAAATCTGTTGTAGTGTAACGCCAGCAAAGATTGCTTGAATAACCCAATTGACTAGCTCAAGGGATGCAATAAATGCTATTAGCATCGCAGCAACAATAAGAGCAATCTTTCCACCGTCAAGCGCACCATTTCCCATAGCTTCGAAGATACTTTTAGATTCAGATACGTCTCGAATATCTACTTGGTCATCCTCCGGCTTCACTTTTACCGGCGAAATAATAGAAGCTACAATCAATGAACTGAACATATTTAAAGGCAAGGCAACCAACACATATTCTGGAGGTAGCATTTGCATGTACGCTCCTACAATGGATGCAGATACCGACCCCATTGCGGATGCACTTACAATGTACAATCGATTTTGGTTCAAATGATGAAACTGTGATTTGATTGCTAACAATGCTTCGGATTGTCCAAAGAAAATACTATTTACAGCGTTAAAGGATTCTACCTTAGGTAATCCAGTAATTTTTGATAACGCTCCACCAATATATTTGATAATAATCGGTAGGATTTTCAAATGGGTCAAGACAGACAAAATCGTTGCGAAGAAAATAATCAATAGTAGAACGTTAAAGAAGAAAACACTCCCACCTTCTTCTACCGCAATTCCTCCAACTACAAAATTAACGCCAGCTGTTCCGAATTCTATCAATTTATTAAAGGCATCTGAAATCTTTGTAATAATTAAACGTCCAATACTCGTATCAAACATAAACCATGTCGTAAAAATTTGAAGTAATAACATAACGCCAATACCAAAATAGTTAATGTTCTTACGATCATTAGACATTAAGTAAGAAAGACCAAACACGACTAAAATGGCCACAATACCTAACAAAATTTCCATTCATTTTCCTCCTAAGGTGTCTAAAATATGAAAGTGCTTTCAGTCAACATATTGGATTTTATCATAGAGGTCAGACGTCATGCAAGTAGAAACATGTAGAATAGAAACACATTTTCTGTTATATATTTTGTCTATCCTTTATTTTCATTCCATTTTCCATAAAAAAACTCTCCAGTATCTTTAACCTGGAGAGTTTAGCTGCTATATGTTCTATTAAGATTGAAAGGATTGTGCAACCTTGATAAGCTTGTCCTTCGGCATAGGGTTACTGGAATCCTTGTTGTTTCGATACATCAGCTTATACGTTATACCTTCTTCTTCCCAGTAAAGAGTTTGAGCAAACCTATTTTCCGTATAACTTCCATCCACCTCGCCGCTTATTTGTACAGTAGAATTTTGGGTCATTTGCTCTTCTTGCTCTAATTGACCATCTACCATTTGGATAGACAGAAGATCGTTATCTACTGTATAAAAGCTTACATCCAAAGCTTCATTATTGGTTTCAAGAGTTGTAAAGTGGTCGGAAACAACAATCGCAGTTTCCATTGGCAAGTATGATGGTATTTTAGGCTGGAAGGAAAGATCTTGAATCGCAGATTTTACTTTTTCCTTGTCGTACGGATAATAACCGTCTGGCATCGTTTGTTGCTGTTGACAAGCAAACAAACAGATACTAAGCAATCCGATCATAATCACTATCAAATATCGCTTCGACATTTCTCCACCCCTCGTTCGACAAGATTCTCTATTAACATAGACGGATGAACAACCAGATTTGTTTCTAGTAAAAAAGTAGTATTTTTCAAGACGCATACCATCAATGACAATTTTATTACAAAATGAAGCAGCAATTTTTAAAGAACCTAGCCAATGGTAGTATGTTTATAGAGATGAATATTTTATATAGAATGGACGCAGGAGGTTAAACGATGAAACGCAAGCTAACTATTTCGTTATTTTTTATCCTAACAGCTTTGTTTATTACTGCTTGTGGCGATAAAACAATTCCCGATAGATTAGATTGGAAGGTACAAGACTTTGAAGCGACAGATCAAAATGGAGAAACGGTTTCATTAGAGGATTTAAAAGGAAAAGTATGGATAGCTGACTTTGTTTTCACTAGCTGCACGACTGTATGCCCACCCATGACTGCAAATATGGCTAGATTACAAAAGAAGCTAAAGGAAGAAGATGTTCCGGTACAAATTGTTTCGTTCAGTGTAGATCCCGAACGTGATACACCAGAAATCCGCAGTGAATATGTAACAGCACGAGGTGGCGATTTATCAACATGGTTCTTCTTAGGCGATTATTCCTTTGACTATGTAAAAAATCTTTCCGAGGGTTCCTTCAAATCTGCAGTTGCCGAGCCAACAGCAGGAACGGACCAATTCACTCACGGTACTAGATTTTATTTGATTGACCAAGAAGGTACGATTGTTAAATATTATAGCGGATATAAAGAAGTTCCTTATGAAGAAATAGTGGAACATGCAAAAATACTTACGGAAAATCAAGAATAACGGACTCGAAATATATAAAGAGGGGTGCGATCCGGTAAGCAATCGTCCCCCTCTTTTGTTTACTTTACTTCGTTAACGGTGATTGATAAATCCGTAAACAGCACCTAGTAAATTCGCATTTTGTCTATGCTGACAAACTTCTACATTCGGTTTTATTTTAGCAATTTCTACTTCTTTCATAATTTGTTCTACTCGTCGGTTCACCTGAGCGACTAAATCTTCTCTTGCACTAATACCACCGCCAAGCAATATCACCTCGGGATCATACATATATTGAAGATTGTAGATTCCAAGTGCAATCATATGATAGAAATCTTCGATTGCTTCCTGGCAGTCCTGGTCTCCTTGTTCAGCTTGTTCAAAAATCCCTTCACCCGATAATGTTTCTGCATCTACCTGTTTCTTCTTCGCTACTCTTCTTAATAACGATGCAGTAGCCGCCGTATCACTCCATGTACGTTTCCCATCGACTAACATATAGCCAAATTCTCCACCATGGAGATTAGCACCTTTATGGATGACACCGTCTTTAAAGACCGCCCCTCCAACTCCGGTTCCAAGAATGACAAGAAGTACATCCTTCATTCCTTTACCGGCTCCATTCCATATTTCTGCGTATCCAGCTGCATTCGCATCGTTCTCCATAAAGACAGGATATCCCGTTTTCTCTTCCAAAAGCTCCTTCACATTCGGTCCATGTATGTAAGGTAATGCACTAAACCCGTATATGATACCAGATTCAGAAACTGCACCTGGTGCACTTACAGCTACCCCTTCTATACGTTCCTCGGGGTATTCTTTCGTTATGTTTGAAATTAAGTCGACTAAGGAATGCAGATCCTTTGGCGTTGGAGTTTTACTTTGCTTCAATATTTCCGCCTGTTCCGTCACCACACCGTACTTAACAAAAGTACCACCAATATCAAATGCCATATATCTGTTCAATGTTATTCATCCTTCTAGTTAAGTCATTCGCATTCTGATTATAGCATAAAACGAAACCGGTTTCTCTCAAAGACAACCTCAAAATTAAAATCATACTTCGTTGCTTAAGTTAAAAATAGTAAAGCTCCTCTCAAGAGGAGCTTTACTATACAAACTATTCCCTTACTTCGTAAAAGTATAGTGAGGAGAGTCATACTGCGGTCCGGATTTTTCATACGTGAACCAGTATTCCACTCTATCCCCCGAATTTAATCCTGAAACGACTTGTTCCCACGTCCCGTTATTGTTAGTCATTCGGAAGTTCTGCTGATTACTGCCGTTCACCGTATAATGTACATCCACATATTGAGATGGTGTCGTTGGCTTAAAATAAATCGTAATATTGTTGCCAGCAGTATTTACCCCTGCCGTATAATCCTTTGTCGTATGCTCATCACTACCATTTACCGGAGTTATCCGAATCCAGTTGATATTAAACTCGTATCCGGTCGCCTGCAGGCGAATAGTTTGTTCCCCTTGATTTAGGTTCACATTCGTCGATATCGTCTGCCAGCTTTGCCAGCCACCTGTATTTGGAATAGTAGAGGTTGCTAGCGTATTGGAACCCGACTTGAATTGGACTTGTCCATTCGATGTTGCACTAGCAACGCGATATTCCACTTTATAGGTTCCAGTGCTCGGTACATCGATGGAGTAATCTAACCAATCCCCGACATCAATGTATCCTACACTTTGTCCACCACCACTATCTGTTGTGGTTTCAAGCTGAACCCCACTCATAGCAGTAAAGTTCTCTGCTTCAATTTGTGCTGGTAATGATACTGGATTATCATCAGAACCGCCATCGTCTGGGTTTCCGCCATTATCGATATTAAAACGATTTGGCTCTACCGTAACGGTATGGCCGTCTGAGAATCGAACCGTCTTCGTTTGGTTTGTCATATTGTACACGACGTATGTTTTCTTCCCATTTTTATTAAACACCGCATAGATTGGGTAATCCGCCGTTATACTAGGGTCGGCATTGCCCATTTTATCTAAGTTGTATATCCAATGATACATGTTGGCTTTTGAGTTTCCCGCTTCTGCTGTAAGCGAGTTTATATTCGAATTAACCAAATTTTTCGCATCATTCACATCCGATATGGCTCGATACATGTAGATTAAATCCTTCCACACATCGAAGTTCGTTCCACCATTTTCTGAAACGAGTGCATTGTAATTGGTCTCCGTGTACTCCGGATAGTGGGTCAAATAAAGGGAAGCTCCAGTGATAGGTAACCAGTTAATTCCATGTACTTCTTCTGGATTCGCTGTCCACCATACACCGTCCCCTACTGTTTTACCTCCCCAGATCATACTTGCTGTGGAACGTGTAAAATCCGGATGATGATTTTCTTCTTTTACATCAAACCAATAGTTGTTAATCGCATTCATCTCAGTTGTGTACAAATAGATACCTAAATCACGAATCGTATCGTCATTTGTCGCTTCTCCCCATAAAATTAACCCAGCCCAGGCATTCATTGCTTCCGAAGAGGATTCATTATTATTCCCGTCTCCGAAATTAGCATGTCCAGATGCCCAAGAGTGTCCAGCGTATGGATCAAAGTTCCGTAAAAATGGAAACTGATCATCGTTACGATCCCAGTTAGCAATATCACGAATCAACAATTCCACCATTTGACCCCAATTAGAGTCATTTGCCCATTGCTTGTCTACACGAGCAATTTCTGCTGCTGCTTTAATAAAGTAGCCATAGTGGAAATGGTGATCATTTAACTCTTCTGCTGTTCCATAGCTAGACGGGTAGCCAATTACAGTTCCCCAGTTCTCATTGTAATAGAACAATTGAGAGCTATTGATGTTCCCAGCATCATCACTCGCTGTAAACCAGTCTTCAAGGCGGTTTTTAATTTCATTTCGGAACTTATTCGCTGCCGTTGTATCCCCAACCTGCTCTGCAATAGGAGCAAGCGTAGCAAGCTTTCCTAATCGCTTTCCAACCCAATACGTATCTGGAGATGGAGAATCATTTTCGGCTTCCGCTTCATTCACATATTGTGCTAATTTATTGATATCGTACGAGCCGTTGTTAGGAAGAGACGGTAGCACCCCGGTAAAGTCCATCGACGTTGTGAAAGAGCTACCTTCTGCTGTTTTCATCGTTCCTCTCACCGAATTGTACGTGTATGGCAATAACGGATGAGAAGTCTTTTGCCATTGATGAGGATAAAGCGCAAAGATTGTTCCGGATTGAGAGCCTTCTTTCGCAGTTGTCGTGTAGCTATACGTTGTGCTTACTTTACTTGTTTGTTCATTATACGACCATTCCACTTTTGTATCTGTCACAAAGGAATAGGCATATTGTTTGAATTTTTGAAGTGTTTCTGGGGAGTTATCTGGAAGTGCTGCTACAGAGAAATAATTCTTTCCTGCTAAGTTATTCGTAAGAGAAGTCGAACCTATTCCGCTCCAAGTACTTCCGCTTGGTCCGAACAATGCGTAATGACTTCCTGCAATCGTGACCCCTAATACGGAACTCGAGGCGTTTCCATACCAGACCGTCGGGGCGGTATAGAACGATAGCTCCGGATTGCCACCTTGGAACTGAAAATATACATATGGAGAACCATGACCGTAGGTTACTTCCATAGAGTTTGTCCCACTTTTAAATAGTGAGCTCACAAACCAATCATCCGAATCGTTTACATTCGCCTCAGGAAAGCTAGCTACATTCGAGTGTTTAACCGTAAAGTCATGAATATCATTGATCCACCCACAAACACAAGCAGAATTAGCAGTTATTTTATTACTAGGATTATAGATTCGAAATCCATCTTCTTGATTTTGAATCGCCAATGGATGAGGATAGGCAGGCTGTGAGTATTGATTCCATGCAAGGTTACTCCACCAGTCATTCGTCGGCATTTTTCCTTGGTAATTGTTTGTCCGATAGATTTTACTTTGAACATCTGTCGCACCTGGAGGCAGCGTTTTGGAATAAGACCCTTTTCCTAGCGGTTGTTCTCCAGAAAAAGCGAAGGAGTTAGAAGGTATTAAAAGAAAAACAGAAACAATTAGCAAAAACAAAAAAGATGCTTTTTTCATCGAATTCTCCTTCCAAATAGTAATGTATGCGGTTTCAAAAAATTCAACTGAAACCTCCTTTCCATTCCCTAAATGGAACTAAAAAAGGAAACCGCTTTCTTTTTTAATATATTTACACAGGCATATAGGAACGTCAATGGGATTCAAGATATTTAAGTAATTAGTAGGTGCAAGGGCTAGTAGGTAAGAACTAATTCTATTATTCATTCATCTCTATTATTCGATAAAAATAGATAATTAGACACACTTTTAGAAAAATAAGGAAACTAGTAAGGAAAACGATTTCCTTATATCCTACAATTAGAAACTCGACATATGAACTAATACTTGCATTTTACAAATAATATGATATAATTGAATTAGAGGTGAATATTATGGAAGATATACGAGAACTATTTCATGTCATGACCAGACGATTTGGTTTTTTGAATAAAAACTGTTGTTCAGTTGGAGGCACTGATGTCTCCTTAGTACAAAGCCATATTTTGTATGAGATTGATAAAAACCATTCCCCTTCTGTACAAACTATCTCGAACATACTTGGTATGGATATCACAACATTTAGTAGACAAATTCAAAGCCTAGTTAAGATGGGACTTGTAAAAAAAACCCCCTTACCAGAAGATCGGCGTGTACACATCCTAACTTTAACTACAGAAGGAAAGTATGTAGCAACCACGATTGATACACAGATGAAAGAATACCTAAATGAAGTATTATCTCACATGTCAGAGTTTGAAAAAAACGCAGTGCTACAGTCTATTCAAGTACTGAATCAAGCAATGGCGAAATCATCCGTTTGCTGCAAACCTTTGCTATGAGCAAGAAATCTCTTGCTCTTTCTATATATAATATTTGTATTTTACAAATAATATTGAGGTGGGAATGATGACTTTTGATGTTCTGCAAAGCTTTCTTTACATATCCATTGAATTAACTGTTTTATTTTTCGGAATTTCCTTTTTAGTCTCTTTTCTCCAAGGAATAGTACCATATGAACGCTTGGAGAAACGGTTGGGTAATAGTCCGCTGTTAATCAGTGCTAGCTTTACTTTATTTTTTGCTTTTATTACTCCATTTTGCTCATGCTCAACCATACCCATTGTCGTCTCTTTCCTACATAAGAAGGTACGTTTTGGAATTGTTATGATTTTTTTGTTTGCGTCTCCCGTATTAGATCCGACTATTTTAACCTTAATGGCAGCTTTATTTGGATTTAAAGTAACCATCGTCTATACAATAACTACTTCCATCCTTTGCGTTTTAATTGGCCTAACACTTGAAAGACTCGGGTTTGAACAAGAGGTGAAGCAAGTAATCATGAAAGTGGATCAACCATCCGTGCAACGATTTAATGTCATAGCTGCTCTTAAGGAAACAATAAAGCTTATGAAAACTGTTTATCCTTTTCTAATGATTGGGGCTGGGATTGGTGCCATTATCCATGGCACTATTCCCACAGAATGGATTTCAAATTATCTAGGAGGAAGTCAATGGTGGCTTGTACCAATTGCTGCTATCGTTGGAATTCCCCTATACATTCGACTTTCCACCATGATTCCTATCAGTCAAATTATGATTGTAAAAGGGATGGCCCTTGGTCCAGTAATGGCATTAATGATAAGTTCAGCTGGTGCTAGCTTACCGGAACTAACGCTTTTGAATAGTATTTTCAAGAAAAAATTAATGTTGGCATTTATAGGTTCTGTATTTATGATGTCCACGATATCGGGATTACTATTCTATGCACTGTAAAGGAGGTGATAAACGTGCCGATTTTAAAACATTTATTTACTCAAAAAGAGACTTCATGCTGTAACATCCAGATTGAAGAAGTCCAAGCTAACGACACGAAGAATTGTTGTGAGGAAGATGCTATCTGCTGTATTGAATCATCATGTTGTTAATCCTGGTCAATAAGGAGCTTCATTTAAGAAGCTCCTTATTTACACATATGCCACCTTTTCTTGTTCCTTATGGAAAAATGCTTTCATCGCATGAAATACATCTTCTTTTCGTTTCAATACGAAGTGCTTTAATTTGGGATCGTCCAGCTGTTTATACACCTGCATAAGTGTGGAGTGTCGATTATACTGGTTCACCTCTCCATACCCAAACATACTTGAATTTTTGATTAGCTCTTCGATTAGTGGAAAACACCTTGGATTATCTGAGGTTAAATTATCTCCATCTGAGAAATGAAAGGGATAGATATTGTATTGACTAGGAGCGTATTTTTCATGAATAAGCTCTAACGCTTTTCGATAGGCGGAGGAACAAATCGTCCCACCACTTTCTCCTTTTGTGAAAAAGGATTCCTCATCCACAACCTTTGCCTCTGTATGGTGTGCAATAAACTCGATATCGACTTTTTCATATTTCGTACGTAAAAAACGAGTCATCCAGAAGAAAAAGCTACGTGCCATATACTTTTCCCATAATCCCATAGAGCCACTAGTGTCCATCATAGCCAGCACCACGGCTTTCGACTCTGGCTTCTCCACATCATCCCATGTTTTGTAGCGTATGTCCTCAGGATAAATCGGGTAAAAGCTTTTCTTTCCTTCTAGTACATTTCGTTTGTACGCTTGAAGCATCGTTCTTTTTTTATCAATATTCCCAACTAGCCCTGTCTTTCTAATATCTCGAAACTCGTAGTTTGTGACGATTATATTATCCTTCTCTTTTTCTTGAAGATTCGGAAGCTCTAATTCTGCAAAAAAGGCTTCTTCCAGCTCTTCAAAAGATACTTCTGCTTCGTAATAGTCTTGGCCAGGTTGGTCACCTGCTTTTTCCCCTTGACCTGCACCAGGCTTTTTCCTTCCATCCTTCGCGACGACATCGCCTACTTGGCTATCTCCGTCCCCTTGACCTGCATGTTTATTCTTATCCTGACTATAACGAATTTTATATTCATCTAAGGAACGAATTGGAATACGGACAACGTCCTTTCCACGTGACATGATGATATTTTCCTCACTTACTAAGTCTGGTAGCTTTCTTTGAAGTATATCTTGAACTTTGTCTTGATGCCGCTTCTGATCATCAAATCCTTTTCTGTGGAGGGACCAATCTTCCTCAGAAATTACAAAGCTCTTATCATCAGCCATTCCTTTCCCTCCTTTGTCTATTTGTTTAGTGTATGCACGTGGACATTAAAAGATTAAAGATTTTGTAAATTTGGACGGGTGGATTAATCCTTTTGCCTACTAAAAAGAGGAAAAGCACTAATGCCTTTCCTCTTTTACTATTAATCTTCTACTGTATTTAAATCTACTACAATTCCAATTACAATTGTACTTACCAATATTAATGAAAAGGTCGCTGCAAACATATTAATCCTCTCCTACCATGTTTTAAATCCATTCGAACCTACTGGAGCATGATGCATCATATTAGAAAGCGGTACCGTATAGGCGATTGCAATTAGAATGAGTGCAACAGCTATCCAAATCCACCAATTTTCCAAGAATTTTGGCGTGTTTTCCACATCACTTTCCGCAATTGGAAACTCCACAAAGTCTTCTTCTTTGACGGCTTTCGGTGAAGCGACAAAAGAAACAAATACGATGTAAATGAGAATCATAGCGGAGAAAAATAGAATCGATCCACCAATGGCCATCGTGACATGGTTTGAAATAATACCATCAAACCACTTTAATGCTTCAGAATTCCCATTGTATCCGCTATACGCAGTGCGTCGAGGTGCTCCTAATAAACCAAGAATATGCTGAGCCGTGGACATTAAGAGCATTCCAATAGACCAAGAGAAAACTTGAATAAACGCTAGCTTCTGAATAGATTTTGTTAACTTTCTTCCTGTTAGGTACGGAATTAACCAAAACGTAACCCCCATAAAGGTCATGGCTACCGGTGTTCCAACCGTAATGTGGAAGTGTCCTACTACCCAAAGCGTGTTATGAATGACTTCATTGAGCTGGAAGCTAGCATTGATAATTCCACCTGCTCCTCCTGGAATAAAGAAGAACATCGCAATGAACAATGCTGTAAAACGGATATCCTTCCACGGAAGCCTTGTAAACCACCCGAACAAGCCTCTTCCACCCTTTTGTCTTCCGGTTATTTCAAAGGTTGCAAATAAGGAAAATGCAGTCATCAAAGATGGAATGATAACCATAAATGTTAATACCGTTTGCAGGAATTTCCAAAAGCTTTCGATTCCTGGCTCTGTTAGCTGATGGTGGAATCCTACAGGAATGGAGAACAGAATAAATAAGATAAAGGAAAGCCTCGCTAAGGAATCACTGAACACTTTTCCACCAATGATTTTGGGAACAATGACGTACCAAGCCATGTAAGCTGGTAAGAGCCAGAAGTACACTAATGGGTGGCCAAAATACCAGAATAAAGAACGACTTAACTCTACGTTGATCGTATCTACCCAACCGAATGCCCAAGGGATAAATTGGAACAGTACCGTTGCGACAACACCTAAACAAGCGATAATCCATAATATAATAGTTGCGATCGTCATATATGCGAACAACGGACTAAGCTGCTTTTTATGCTCCCTTTTCCAAATGATATAATGACCGACTAATGCAAACCCAATTATCCATGTTCCGACCACAAACAATGCTAATCCGATATAGTACCAACCGCTAGCTTGCAGTGGTGCATAGAACGTATATAGAACGGAGGCTTGACCAGATACGATCATAACTATAGCAAGCAACGTTCCTACTGTCATGACTCCGAAGCCTAGCCAGGAGACAAAACGAACCTTAGGACCAAATGATCCGAGCGTTTTGCTCATTCCGGTAATAAAAAAACCAAAGATAAAATACGTAGTAAAGACTAGTGCGAGCAGCACACCGTGCGCCGTTAAAATCTGATAGTAATCTAACCATGCTGGAAGATCTAGTGCATCATTGCGAATAAAAACCTGTAACAATCCACAAAAAGTCCCTACCAGGAATGCAAAGTAAGCAACTCCGATATGGCTTAATGCTAACACTCTATCCTGCTTTGCTATTTGTTGATTCATGACGGAACCACCTCAATTTCTGTACTCATATAATGGTGGCCTCCACCGCAATATTCATTACATAGAATCAAGTACTTTCCAGGCTTATCAAACTTAAAGGTTTTTGTGTTTACTCGGCCTGGGACGACCATCATGTTAACGGTCGTATCGACGATGGAGAAGCTATGCGTTACATCCTTACTCGTAACTTTAAATACAACCTTCTCTCCTGCTGGAACTTTAATGTCACCTGGATTAAAGCTAAATGCTTCTGCAATAACGACAACCTCGTAAGTTCCGTCTTCCAACTTTTTCACACCTGGTTCATCAAATGGAGCTGTATTCTCCACCTTCGTAGGATCGATGGTCTCCATCCCTCCGGATGGGTGATGATTAAACCCAAAAGCACTTACACCAACAATACTTAAAAATAAAATTAACGATATAATACCGAATAGTAACCAAATTTTTTCATACTTATGAAAGCCCATTCAAAATCCCCCCTTTTATTTATCTAGAAATATAAATTGCATAGGCACTTGACCACATTGCAATAATGACGAAGCCGATAACAAAGACACTGATTAACGTACCTTTTAGATTGTAATCATGACTGTTATTTTTTTGTTTCCCCATAACAAATCTCCCCCTTACGATTTCTGGAATAAGTTCATTCTAAAGGAGAGTGATGGAAATCACTGTGATAAAAGTCACAGATTGAAGGCAATTATGAAAGAGTTTATAAAACTGTCAAAAGTATACGAAAAAAAAGAAGCGATAAAATCGCTTCTTTCAAATTTTCTAAGCTCTCACTACTTTCTTACGAGTAGCAGAACTTCCTAGCCCACTTTTTTGAAGTGCTATCCGACAAAATATAATTCCTAATATCGTAAAGACCATATACAAACCAGCCATGCTTAATCCGCCAATAGCCTCACCAAGTATGATACAAATAGCACCGATCATCTTTCCAATCTGGAAAACAAAGCCACTAAAGGCCATGTATGCTCCTCTTTGGGAATCATCAATGATGTCCGCCAGGAGGGATTGTCTCGTTGGCACATATAGTAATTCTCCCAATGATAAAATTAATAGATGCCAGGACTAGTATTACCAAGTTGTTGGAGAATGCCATAATGGCAAAGCCTAACCCAAACAGCACAAAGCCCGCGTACATGATCGGTTGCTCCGATTTACCTTGCACCCATTTGGAAATAACAGCTGTAAACAACACAATCATTAAGGTGTTTACGACTGTGAGAAGACTTGCTAGCTTAATCCCATCTACCGAAAACGAAAATGAATGGAAGAAATCAAATACTCTCGGTATAAACTCCTGTTCTAAACGGACAGAGACGTAGTTACTACGTTGAAATTCTAGTGATAGAATCGCAATACCGCCCAGTGTGAACAAAATAAATGGAAAATCCTTTATGACAGTTTGATAGCTTTTAAATAATGGTATAAGGCCGTACTCTTTTTTCTCAATGGAATCTTTTGCTTGCAATGTTTCTTCGATTAACTTTACGGTTATCCATAGCGTTAAGCTATTCATTAAAACGAGAGCAATTAGCAGCTCAAAGAAATGGGTTTCAAAAAACCAACCTCCTACGATAAGCCCAACCATCATCGACAAGTTATTCGCCCAATAGCTTACAGAGTACATGAAAGCACGTGTTTCTTTCGTACTCACATCGATTAACATGGCGTCTGCTGCTGGATTAATAAAGCCTGAAGCAACACTGATGATTAACATCATGACATACGTTGCAATCGCTGATGTCATGAATGGCGAATTTACAAGAAGCATTCCAAAGAAAGCGATAAGCTTCATGGATTCCCCGATTACCATTAATTTTTTTCGTCCTAGCAAATCGGCAAGGAACCCACCATATAAGCCGGCTAGGAATTGAACGATAACGTTGATTAAAAGCAAAATACCAGCTACAGTAGCGTTTATTTCTTTCGTGAAATAAATCGCCATAAACGGAAAAATCATGGATCCAATGATCCTGCTTAAAAAAGAAGTATAAATACGCACTCTAATATTTGGATGTAATTGTTTAAACATAACGATTTCCCCCTTTCGACTTTTATTTTGCCTCTTTCAAAAGGGGATAAAAAGGGTATAATTAAATTAATTATGTCCCCTTTTATGGAGAGTGAACCTAATGGATTTATCTTATTTTGCCATGCGAGCTCATCTACTAATACGTGAACAAGACTTAGCTGTATCTTTCAAGCTAGAAGAGCTTGAAGAAGTCTGGTTTTGTACAAAACGAAATGTAAAACGAAAGCTTCACCAGCTCGTGGAGCAAGGTAAATGTACCTATATACCTGGGAAAGGAAGAGGCAATACTTCTACCCTAGTATTTCAGCAGCCGTTTCGAGAAGAAATTCGAACATTTGCTAGGTGGTGTATGGAACAGCAAAAGCCTGAAGAGTTAATTCAGCTTCTTCAACTCCCAATTCCAAAAGCGTGGGTTACAAACGTATCTCGAGATGTAAGGACCCTTTTTGGTATGCAAGCGAACCATCAGGATAAAGATATATTGCGAACAATTTTGGCTAGAGATTTAAGTACATTGGATCCTGTTCATAGCTCGATAACATTTGAGAATCATATGATTAAACAGCTTGGGGATTCTCTTGTCATCTATGATCAAAAGCAAGATAAGATTATGCCACATTTAGCCCATCATTGGAGAGTCAATGATACTTATAAGGAGTGGACCTTTTATCTTCGAAAGGGGGTTCGGTTTCATCATCAAGGAATTATGACAAGTGAGGATGTAGCCTATACATTCCGTCGATTTACGAAAAGCTCTCCTTACTTTTGGATGGTAAAGGATATTAAAAAAATGGAGTGTGTGAGTCCGTATATTATACGGTTTCAGTTGAGAAATTCCAATCCATTTTTCTTACGATATCTATCATCCTCAAATTTATCTATTCTGCCAAAGGATGTTCCATTTGATGATTCACAATGGATCGGTACTGGTGCCTTTCAGTTAAAAGAACGAAATAATAAGCGAATTGTATTAGAGGCCTTCGACTCTTATTTTCTAGAGAGACCTTTTTTAGACCGAGTAGAGTTTTGGAAAATACCTTCCGAAACTGCACAAACTGTCTCCTACAACATACATACAAGTGACGACATTCAAGAAGGGATTCATAAACGAGAAGTGGAAGTAGGCTTCCGGTTTCTAGCTTTTAATTTTCGCAAGACTACGGTCGTTCACCACCTAGCCTTTCGGGAAGCACTCTTTCATTTAATGGATGTACAACAAATTCAAAAGGAATTAGGTCGGGAAGAGGTTTTAGAAGCGAGTAGCTTTTTCCCTTGGAAATCCCAACCACGCCAAAGGGATACTAATAAAATTGAAGGTCTACTCAAGGAAGCTAATTACCAAGGGGAAACGCTTCAACTTTATTCCTTAGATTTTCCGAATGCCAAAGAAGAAGCAAGATGGCTACAAAAGCATGCAGCACAGTATGGCATTCATTTGTCTGTCTCCCATTTTAATCTGGAAGACTTTTATCAATTTTCGTTTGATCAGGATGCGGACCTTCTACTAATGGGGGAAGTTTCTACCCTCGACTTTCATTTATCGTTCTTAGGAGCATTCTACAATCATGTACTCATTTTTCGGCGCTTTTTCCGTGATGATCAGCTAGCAATCATTGATCATCACTTGGAATGCTTCAAAAGAGAAGAAGATAAGGACAAACGTGAGGAAATCATCGAGGAAATTGAAGCATTCATCAAGAAGGAACACTTATTAATCTTCTTACAACACCCAATCAAAAACCGAATCTTCCACCCAATGATTCAAAGCATACATTTAGAATCATTCGGACAAGTGGATTTTAAGAGGCTGTGGATTGTCTAGTCAACGCCTTTAAAGAAGTAGTAGATAAGAATATATTGATGATTAGTACGCTAAATGCGCTCGAATAATAAAGCTGCTTTTAATGAATCCATGCTTTGATTGTAGCGGAGGGTAGTTGACTCCAGCGGGAACCGCACGAGTCTGAAGGCCCCGCAGAAAAGCGCTTTTTGCTTTTTGAGGAGACTGAAGCCGTGCCCGCGGAAAGCAACTACCCGCAGCGGAAATCAACCTTGCCTATGAGTTTCTATATTTAATAGCAACAATAAATGAGCACACCCAACTGGGTGTGCTCATTTAGTATCTAATGATTATCCTTCTAGTAAAAGATCGTATGGATCTTCAAGAAGTTGTTTAATACGAACTAAGAATTGTACTGCTTCTTTTCCATCGACAATTCGGTGGTCATAAGACAATGCAATATACATCATTGGACGTACTTCAATGCTATCATCTGGCATTACCACTGGACGTTTTTGGATGGAGTGCATCCCTAAGATACCTACTTGTGGTGCATTGATGATAGGTGTTGATAATAGAGATCCGAAGATTCCTCCATTGGTAATCGTGAAGGATCCACCTTGTAAGTCACCAAGTTGAAGCTCTTTATTACGAGCCTTCTTCCCTAACGTTGCAATCTCTCTTTCAATACCAGCAAAGTCTAAACGATCAGCATCACGAACGACTGGAACTACTAGTCCATCATCTGTAGATACCGCAATACCAATATCGTAGAATTTCTTAATCACAAGCTCATTACCTTGAATTTCCGCATTGATTAATGGGAAATCTTTAAGTGCAGCTACAACTGCTTTTGTAAAGAAGGACATAAAGCCTAGTTTTATATCGTGTTTCTCTACAAACTTATCTTTACGTTCTGCTCTTAGTTTCATAACGGAAGTCATGTCTACTTCATTGAACGTAGTAAGCATTGCAGCGTTGTGTTGTGCTTCCACCAAACGGTT
The DNA here is from genome assembly GCF_007301515.1 of Radiobacillus deserti. Taxonomy (GTDB): domain Bacteria; phylum Bacillota; class Bacilli; order Bacillales; family Amphibacillaceae; genus Radiobacillus; species Radiobacillus deserti. The sequence continues at coordinate 948,170 of NZ_CP041666.1, read as the reverse complement.
GGCAATCGTCTGACGGCGACGAGACATTTTCACGCGTTCCACTGGTTTATCAAATTCTGTTTTCTCAGCAGATTGTGCTTCTTGTTTTTTCGGTTGTTCCTTCGGCTGGCTGTTACCACTAGCTGCAGCGTCAACATCTTCTGGACGGATACGACCAAGTGGATCTTTGGCTTGAACCGTGCTCAAATCAATACCTAGTTCCCTTGCACGCTTACGCGCTGCTGGAGAGGCTACAACTTCTCTTTTATCAGAGGAAGCTGTGTCTTCCGTAATTTGTTTAGAAGTTTCAGATGCTTTTGGTTCTTCTTTTACTTCTGGTTTGCTAGCTTCTTGTGGTTCTTCTGTGCTACTTTCTGCAGCTCCACCAGCTTCTCCATTTTCATCTACTTTTGCAATGATATCCCCAACTTCAACGTCGTCCCCTTCTTCTTTTAGAAGCTCCGCAACAACACCAGAGTAGTCAGAATTAACTTCAATATTGACCTTATCAGTCTCTAGCTCTAACACCGGATCGCCTTTCTCGACTTTATCACCTTTTTTTACTAACCATTGAGATATCGTACCTTCTGTAATAGATTCTGCTAACTCTGGGACCTTAATTTCCTTCACTTGGAATCTCCTCCTTTAGACAGCTCTATAGCTTCTTTAACAATCCGATTTTGTTCTGTTTTGTGAATATTAGGATCTCCAACTGCAGGAGCGGAACGTTCACAACGACCGACATACTTCAGTTCTTTTTCCCCATTTAGTAGTTGGAATAACGGTTCTTTCACAAAATTCCAGCTACCCATATTCCTAGGCTCTTCTTGAACCCAAACAACTTCTTCTACATTCGGTAGGCCTTTTAACGTTTTTTCAATTTCTCCTAGTGGGAACGGATAAATTTGCTCTACACGTACCACATGAATATCCTCATATTTCTTATCGGATTTTTCCATGGCCTCTTGAATATCCACCATGATTTTACCACTACCGATTACAAGACGTTTCGCTTTTTTCGTCGTCTTCGGTAGTCCCGGTTGTGTCATTAATGATTGGAATCGACCTTCACTAAACTCTTTCGCTTCTGATGCAACAAGCGGATTTCGAAGCAAGCTTTTAGGTGACATCACTACAAGTGGTCTTGCAGAATCACTATCTACTAACGAAGCTTGGCGACGGATCAAGTGGAAATATTGTGCACTAGATGTCACATTCGCAACAATCAAGTTATTTTCCGCAGCAAGTGTCAAGAAACGTTCTAAGCGAGCACTAGAGTGCTCTGGACCTTGCCCCTCATACCCATGTGGTAGAAGAAGTACCATGTTTGACTTTTCGCCCCATTTCGCTCGACCAGCTGCGATAAATTGGTCAATCAATACTTGGCCAGCATTGACGAAATCACCAAATTGACCTTCCCATAATACGAGTGTTTTCGGTGCCTGAACACTGTATCCATACTCGAATCCAAGAACTGCAGCCTCCGATAATGGACTGTTATTAATATCAAACGTTGCGTTTGCATCCTCTATTCCATGCATAGGACAGTATTTTTCACCAGTTTCCACATCATGGAGAACGAGGTGACGGTGCGCGAATGTTCCTCGCTCTGTATCCTGTCCTGTTAGTCGAATTGGAATGCCTTCTTTTAAGATAGAAGCATAAGCTAGAGCCTCTCCAGCTCCCCAATCCGCTTTATTCCCGTCATCTAATACTTTTGCGCGACGTTCTAAGATTTTTTCTACTTTCTTAAAGCCATTAAATCCTTCTGGACGCTTTAATAGGTCTCGATTTAGCTTTCGTAACGTTTCTAATGGGACTGCTGTTTCAATCTCATCCAAATCTATCATTAAGGCTTCCGGTACTGGTTCAGCCTCTGGATCTACTGGACGATCTTCCTTCATATCGTTATAAATATCTTTCAACTTCTTCTCTACAGCTTGCTTCATGTCCTCAAGCGTATTTTCTTGAATCGTACCTTCTTTTTGAAGCTTTTCTGCATAGATAGAAGTTACCGTAGCATGATTATCAATATCCTTATATAAGTGCGGTTGTGTCGAACGTGGTTCATCCATTTCGTTATGACCATATCGACGATATCCAACTAAGTCGATTAAGATATCCTTGTTAAATTCTTTCCGGTATTGATATGCTAGTTGAACCGCCGCGATACAAGCTTCTGGGTCATCCGCGTTCACGTGAATAATTGGAATTTCAAACCCTTTTGCAAGGTCACTTGCATAACGAGTCGATCTTCCTTGCTCTTGGCCAGTTGTAAAACCAACTAAGTTATTCGCAATTAAGTGAATGGTTCCACCTGTTTGGTAGGCTGGTAGACTACTTAAATTCAAAGTTTCGGCTACAACGCCTTCTCCAATAAATGCGGCATCCCCATGAATGAGTATGCTAATTGCCTTATTCTTGTTTTGAACCGGTGCTCCCGCTTGGAATCTGAAGTCTTGTGCCGCTCTTGTAGAACCCTCTACGACAGGATTTACAAACTCGAGGTGGGATGGATTGTGAGCAAGTGTAATACGTGTTGGAGATGGTTTTTCAGCTCCAGCTTGTCGCTCTGCCCCAAAGTGATACTTTACGTCACCCGTCCAACCGTACGTGATTCCTCTAGACCCTGGAGAAGGAATTAATTCCTTATCTGCTGAGTGGAATTCGGAAAAAATCTTATCAAATGGTTTTCCTAAAATATGGGCAAGTACGCTTAAACGACCTCTATGTGCCATACCCATTAAAATTTCTTCTGTTTCATCGTAAAAAGAATTCTGCACAATTTTGTCCAGCATCGGAACCATAGCTTCTAGTCCCTCAATGGAAAAGCGTTTTTGTGCAACGAACGTTTTGGCTAAGAAATTTTCAAACCCTTCTACGTCCACAATTTGTTGTAACAAGCCTTTTTTGTCTTCCTCCGAAAGTGTTAAATGGAAGGAGCCAAAATCGATGTGATCTTGCAACCATTTTCGTTCTTCGTCATTGTTCACATGATCATATTCAAAGGAAATCGTACCTGCATAGGCATGTCTTAATGTAGAAACAACATCCCAAGCCGTTCTCACGGAAGACAAATGATGGTCCCATACCCAATTGGCAGGAATCGCTTCCAAATCTGCTTTCGTTAGGCCATATGTTTCTTCATGGACGAGCTCGGACTTACGATTTTTATCTTTTCCAACTGGATAAATATCCGCTTCCAAATGACCATAACGACGAATAGCCTCCACAAGTTTGATTGCCGAGGTTACCTTTTTCATATCCTGATCATTTCGTTGTGTTGGAACAGATTGTACTTCTTGTCCGGAATTGCTGAGCCATACAGGTTCTCCGTATTGATCAAAAATCTCTTTTAAAGATGAATCAACAGCTTCAGGATTTTCTCTGTATAGATCATATTGTTCTTCTACATACCCCATGTTTGGACCATGAAAATTTCCCCAGAATCTTTCACTAGATTCTTTCTGTGTCACGTCTTATACCCCCATTAGAAGTTCGCTTTCTCCAACATTCATTATTATAGAACTGTCCTATTACTACATCAACTAATATACCTTATTTCCAAACGGTAAACAACAAGAAATGGTTCTTCTTTTAAAGGAAAATTCCTACTATTTGAAAAGGGGGGAGTTCTATAAGAATGAGATGCTGTTGCTGAATGTATTTTCATACTAACTGTTATCTATTCAAAAGTACTCTACCCTCGTTACCAAACTGTTAACCTTGTTTCCTCAATTTTATGAGTTTTTCCGCTTTTTCACTAATTTGCGATACCAAACGAATGCCAAAATAATGATGATGCCTAATAGTACATATATAAAGTTGGAATAAACATCCATATATCCGACGATTGTTGGCCATGCAGCGCCTAAGTTTACCCCTATATAAATAAGAATTGTATTCCAGACAAGTGTTCCGATGGACGTAAATAATAAAAATAAAGAAAATGGCATACCGGACATCCCAGCAGGAATAGAAATAAGACTACGTATAAGTGGAACTACTCGGCAAAACAGTACTGTCCAAATTCCATATCGGTCAAACCAAGCATCTGCCTTTCTTACATCTTCTTTTCTCAGACGAAAGATATGTCCCCATCTTTCTACAATTCTTGCTAAACGTTCTACGTTTAATGCAGAACCAATCCAATACAATAGGACGGCACCGACAATAGAACCCAATGACGCTGTGGCAATCATTATAATGGGTGATAAATCCGTCTTCGTTGTCATAAAGCCACTAAAAGGAAGTACAACCTCAGAAGGAATTGGCGGAAACACATTCTCCAATACCATGGTTAAAAATACACCAAGATAACCGTATTCTGTAATAACATTTGTAACCCAAGCTTCCAAATAAGTCCCTCATCTCTCTTAGTACATATTTTCCTCCATATTATACCTTTTCCGAAATGAAGAGGATATAAAATAGGTATAGTTATTTCAAAAGAAAAATAGTACAATTCTTCTTGTGGATTTCACAATCAAATAAAAAGGAGAAACCTTTAAATATGTGGGAATTATTTGTTGCCTTAGTATTAGGTATTGTCGAAGGATTAACGGAGTTTGCCCCCGTCTCTTCTACTGGGCATATGATTATTTTTGATGATATTTTATTTCAATCGAACGAGCTTTATAGCCAAGAAGTAGCGAATACGTTTAAAGTCGTGATTCAACTAGGTTCCATCTTAGCGGTCGTGTTTATTTTCAAAGATAAATTCATTAACATGCTTGGCTTGGAACGATTTTTCTTAAAAACAAAACAACCTGGAACAACTCGCCTATCTTTAATCCAGCTTTTCGTTGGGATATTACCTGCAGGAATCCTTGGTGTTCTGTTTGAAGATTTTATTGACGAGCATCTTTTTTCGGTAGAAACGGTTTTGATCGGTTTAGTAGTAGGTGCTGTTCTTATGATTGCAGCCGATTACTTTCGTCCCAAGAACCCTCAAGTTGAAGCGGTAGAAAACATTTCACTAAAGCAAGCTTTTCTAATGGGGCTCTTTCAATGTTTAGCTTTATGGCCAGGCTTCTCACGGTCTGGATCCACCATCTCAGGTGGTGTGCTCGTTGGGTTAAATCATAGAGCTGCCTCGGATTTCACGTTTATAATGGCCGTCCCAATTATGCTTGGAGCAAGCGGACTTTCCCTTTATAAAAACTGGCAGTACTTTAGCATGGATGTTGTTCCATTCTTCCTTGTTGGCTTTATTAGTGCGTTTATCTTTGCATTGTTAGCCATACGCTTTTTCTTAAAGCTAATAAACAAAGTAAAACTCGTACCGTTTGCTATTTACAGAATTGTATTGGCGATTATTATTTGGATTATTATTATGTGAAGTAAAAGGGGCTGGGACAAAACGAATTGGATAAGCCGAAAAGCCGAACAACAGCCTATACTAGCCACGAAAATATACGTAAAGGCATCGGTGAGACCCCACCGTGCGTCAGCACAGGAGGCTCACCAGCCGCCCGCGGAAAGCGTCGTATATTTCCGGAGCGGGGTATAGGCACTATTTATAATTGTTCGTTTTTTTCATTGCTTCCAATATTTTGTCTCAACCTCTTTTGTATTACACACAAGTAAAGGAATCAATTCGATTCAAATCTATGCCAAAATACATCCATCTAAAGCCGTTCCAACGATAGCCTGCAACCGAGGTACGACCAACGAAGGTTGGGTAAAACCAAAACTGTTGAAATCTATCTAGCCAAACATACGTGAAACGGAATAAACATCCACGTATTCCGCCTGGGTCTACCGCAAAGGTCCCAATCTGTTGTGTTTGTTGAGGTACAAAAGATGGTGGTGGTTCGGAAGGCGGTCCCGCTTGTGGAGATTGGCCAGGTTCAATTGGTGGTGGAGAACTCGGTGGTCCGAACGCGCTTCCACCTCCTTGGTTTGGAAACCAAGGAAAAAAGAATCTTTTATCCGTTTCTAGTTGTGAATAAGGTTGACTGCTCTCGCAACAAGAACGATTCCAATCATACATACTACAGCACTCCCCTTTTATTTTACTCCCCACATCCTATGTAATAGGCAAATGCATATCAACTTGTACCTAGGAAAATAGACGTTTACCTAAGCGACGGTATCACAGAGTAAAACCAAAAAAAGTAGTATCCTTTTGGAGACTACTTTTAGATCTTATGCGTTTAGACCAGTCATTAATGCTACATAAGTGGTTAAGACAAATAAAATCCCGAGAAGAAGAGACAAGGTTGGCTTTACTTCTTTTCTAGCTAGTATAATCATAGAGACTGCGGAAACGACAGCTAGTCCAAACAATACATATTGAACTAAGGATAATTGCAAGCTTACTAAAACAGGTGTTTGTATAGCCTGAGTATGAAATAAGTTAAATAATGGGGAAGCACCAGATGTCTCAATCAAATTGTCCACTTGATGTGGTGGATAATCATTCCCCATGTATGCAGTCGCCACTAATACAAACAGGATGAACACACTCTCTGCTCGTAACCACTTAATCGGATTATATGATGCTGCCTTAACCCGTTTCTTAATAATAAACGAATTAATAAATGCAAAAACGAGAAGTGGTATAAATAATAGATGCTTGATTAGAAGAGCTTGTCCGTAATTAATGACTAAGCTATTCCTATATTCATCATACCATGGTGCATCTGCATTCTCATAAGAGTTAATATCTATCTTCATCGTAAAAAACCCCGCTACGATAAGGACAACTAAACACGTTATAGCTAATGGTGTGAACCAACGAACAAAATTATTCCACTGATCTCCTGTCGTTGTTCGACTAAACCAGGCAACAACACCTACTACTCCAGTCCAGACAACAACACCTAAAAAGTGAAAGGAATGTGCAAAGAATCCACTCCAATTCGTTATGGACGAAGCGTGTCCTGCGTATCCAGTAGTGAACACTAATAGAACGGTTAATCCAATAGCTAGAACCGTTCCTGTCTTATTCTTTGTCACATCAACTGTCAAAAACAATACAAGTAACACGACCGTAAGAATTAGCGTGAATGTCCATGCTTTTCCTACTTCAAAGGAAGACAAAATATTAGTAAACACTGGCATAAATCCGATTCCATTACCAAGAATAAATGTCGTTTCCAATATAGGAAATAATGACAAAACCGGAATAAGCAAAGCACTACCAGTTAATAAAAATTTGGATGTTAATATGGTAGGTTTACTCGTATTAGGTACGACTTGTACAATCAAACTTCCCATTAAAATAGCGAAGTTTACATATAGAAATACTTCCGTAAAAATGACCACACTATTCATAATGGATTCCACAGCTATCTTCCCTTCGACTTTCTTCTACTAACACCGAGTATAACAATTAATGCGATTACAACAACTGCGATTACGACAATCGCTACCCAGTTTGTAGAATTCTCTTCAGAATTATCTGTAGTAGATGCCTCCTCTGGATCAGTTTCAGAAGATTGCTCTGAAGTATCCTCCGTTTTTGTATCATCCTCTATCGTTTCATCTTCTGGTTCTTCCGCTTCCTGTTCATTCGTTTCTACTGCAACGGAAAAGGTATAGGAACCTTCAATCGGATGCCCATCCGCTCCAATCACATCATATTCCACCGTATAATCGGCATTCGGTACAGGCGGATCAAATGTACCAGTTAATACACTATCTTGAATGTTCACTTCTAATGGAGTAAGCTCTTGACCATCTCCACTTACTAGGGTAAACGTGCTTCCTTCTTCTACTTTCGTATTAAATGTAAGCGAAATCTGTGATAGCTCTTCCTGCATCGTAGCCCCTTCCGCTGGGTTTGATTCTATTAAAACAGAATGAGCTTGTACCGTTGGGGCAAATAATAAAAGCAAGGCAAGCACTGTCCATATCTTTTTCAACTATAACCACTCCTTCAACTTGTATAAACTACCACACATTATAGGCGGATGCGTACAGGAATACAATGGATAGTTTGTGAACATGAGAAACCTCCTGACTCAAGCCAGGAGGTTTTAAGCTAGCGATTTAGTAAACTACCAACATAGCGAAGCAACTCATTAGCGGATGTAGAGTTATATCCATACTCATCAATCAAAGTTGCAACCACTTCATTCATCTTCTTCAATTGTTGTTCATCCGGTGTTTTTGTAGATGTCGTAATCTTAACAACATCTTTAAGATCTGCAAACAATTTCTTTTGAATCGCTTCCCTCAATCGTTCATGAGATTGGTAGTCAAACTTTTTCCCTTTCCGTGCATATGCTGAAATTCGGATTAAAATTTCTTCGCGAAATGCTTTTTTTGCATTCTCAGAAATGCCGATTTGCTCTTCAATCGAACGCATAAGCTTTTCATCTGGATGCATTTCTTCCCCAGTTAATGGATCCGTCAGCTTAGCCTTGTTACAAAACGCTTCTACATTGTCCAAGTAATTATCCATCAATGTTTTCGCAGATTCTTCATACGAGTAAACAAATGCTTTTTGAACTTCTTTTTTTGCGATTTCATCGTATTCCTTTCTAGCAATAGAAATAAAATCCAAATACTTATCTTTTTCTTCTTTGGAAATCGAAGCATGACTATCTAAGCCGTCTTTTAGAGAACGGAGAACATCTAAGGCGTTAATCGATTCCATATCTCGTTTAATAATGGTGGAGGAAATTCGATTGATCACATACCGCGGGTCAATTCCTGACATTCCTTCGTCGGAAAACTCCTTTTTCATTTCCTGTAAATCAGCATCACTAAAGCCTTCTACATTTTGACCGTCATACAAGTACATCTTCTTTAACAGGCTAATATTTGCTTTATCGGATTCCTTTAAGCGAGTAAGAACGGTAAACATCGCAGCCACTCTTAGGGTATGTGGAGCAATGTGAACATGACTGATATCACTTTCTTTTATCATTTTTTCGTAGATTCGCTCTTCTTGACTGATTTTCAAGTTGTAAGGTACCGGCATGACAATCATCCGGGAATGGAGGGCTTCGTTTTTTTTGTTGGAAATGAATGAACGATATTCAGTTTCATTCGTGTGGGCTACAACTAATTCATCGGCAGATATTAAGGCAAATCTTCCTGCTTTAAAATTCCCTTCTTGGGTTAAAGACAGTAAGTGCCAGAGGAATTTTTCATCACATTTTAGCATTTCTTGGAATTCCATGATTCCTCGATTCGCTTTATTTAACTCCCCATCGAATCGATAAGCGCGTGGATCAGATTCAGATCCATATTCCGCGATTGTGGAAAAATCAATGGAACCAGTAAGATCGGCAATATCCTGAGATTTCGGATCAGAAGGACTAAATGTTCCAATTCCCTTCCGTTTATCCTCGGAGAAAAAAATCCGTTCGACCCGAACATCCTCGATTTTCCCACCGTATTCCTCTTCTAATCTCAATTGGTTTAACGGAGATAAATTCCCTTCAATTCGGATTCCGAATTCCTCTTCAAAGTCTTTCCGCAAATTTTGTGGAATAAGGTGGAGGGGATCCTCGGCCATGGGACAGCCTTTAATGGCATAGACCGCACCTTCATCCGTATATGTGAATTCTTCAAGGCCTCGCTTTAACAGGGAAACCAGCGTGGATTTCCCACCACTAACGGGTCCCATTAATAGTAAAATCCGCTTTCGAACGTCCAACCTTCGTGCTGCTGGGTGGAAATATTCTTCTACTAATTTTTCCAAAGCATCCTCGAGACCAAACAACTCATCCCCGAAAAATTTATATGTCTTCTTCCCATCTACTTCTTCAATTCCTTTTTGCTTGATCATATTATATACACGCGAATGAGCAGTTTGAGCCAAATACGGCTTCTCCTTCAATAGCTCGAGGTAATCCACCAACGTTCCTTCCCACTGAAGCTTTTCCTGTTCCTCACGTACACCCTGTACTTTTTTCAGAATATCCAATAGGGATACCTCCTATAAAATGTCTTTCAAGCTTTAGGAATGCTATTGTTTATTCCTGCAGTCCTATAAAGTAATTAACGATAAGTAGTATAATCTATGTCAAAACTAGCGGAATGATGAATAAACCATCAGAATGAGTTCACAAAAATGAGTGAATTCGGTATAATGGGCATAGACATTATTACATACTAACGTTATGTAAGGTACGATCGTAAAGGAGGATGCACCCATGACAATCGGAATTGCATTAATTCTTGGTGTAAGTGCTGTATTTTTAATCTCTATTTTTTCAGCAGGTTATGATACAAAGGATATTCCAAAAAAATAAGGAATTAAAAAACGTCAGCAAATTGGTTGCTGACGTTTTTCTATTTAAGTCCAGGAAAGCCTTGTTGTCTTAAAACCTCATAAATGAGGATTGCCGCTGTATTCGAAAGATTTAGAGAACGAACTTTATCATTCATATGAATGCGTAAGCAACGATCTTCTTTTCCTTCCAACAGGTCATGCGGAATTCCATTCGTCTCCCTACCAAAAACGAAGAAAAGCTCTTGATCTGTTGGACTGAAATCAAAATCCGTATAAGCTTTCGTACCAAAGTTCTCGATATAATAAAACTCTCCGGTAGGATTCTTTTCATATAGTTCATCGATGGAGTCATAGTAATGAATCGTCACATCTTTCCAATAGTCGAGCCCCGCTCTTCTTAACATCTTATCATCCGTTGAAAAGCCTAGTGGACGAATGAGATGTAGGGAAGTACCCGTCGCTAAACAAGTTCGTGCTATATTCCCCGTATTCGCTGGGATTTCTGGTTGAAATAATACGATATGATTTGCCACATGTTTCACCTCTAGCCAATAGTTAACCTGATAAGTATAGCATACCTATTCATGATTCGTGTATTCGATGGCTTAAGCTAAGTAGTTGATCACTTGGACAGAATATCAGCGAAAATTTATGGATATCAGCGTTTTTTTCTGTATATCAGCGATTTTTTTCATATATCAGCGTTTATTTTTTTATCGGCGTTTTTCGGCACTATATCAGCGCTACTCGCCGATCCGAAAAAACTTATATTGGCAATCCTCTGTCCAAGCATAAGAATCCTCATACGACCAATAACGATGTCGGCTATTCGTAGTATGTGCATTTACAAGAGGCATGCCTCTTGTATCTTTAGCTACAACAATGGTGGTATGATTCCAGCGTCCATCCCCTTCAAAATCATAGCAAATCACGTCTCCGAGTAACAAATCTTCCGGTCGTTCTAATTCTTTTCCTTTCAGCCCCTGGTTGGAACCGGATAAATACCACCGGAAAGAATGGGCTACAGCCCAGCTGTAACTCCAGTTATCACCTGAATACCACCAGCCTTGTGAGCGGTTTGGCATACCACGCATCGGGGCTCCACCTGCATGAACGCATTGAGAAATATAATTCGTACAGTCTACGTCAAATGTTTTATATTCTGGATTATAATCATCCCACCAACGCTCCGCATATTGAACCGCTGCTCTTCGATCATAGGTGAAACGGGCTTGGTTTCGCATTTCAGAAGATTCAAAAGGTTCGATAGTAGGGGCTTCCTCGTCCCTTACATCAGCTACTTCTCGATCTTCAACGAGCTGACCCCTATAAAAAAGGGCTTGATGCTTCGATTGCTGCTCTTCATGATAAAAATAATCACCATGTCGAATTAAGAAGGTAACCTGAAGATTATAATCTATGTTGGATTCTTCTCCATTTCCTTCTGATTGGCGAAACATATTTCCTTTTCCTGTAATACGAACTACTTCGTTCCCTCTTTTTTCATGTAATTGAATTTTTCTTGTTACCCAATTTGGTTTATCTAGAGCCCTAAAATCACTAACCTGTTCTGTCCAGTACTTTTCAATTTGGTCTTTTAAATTCATGTTGGCCTCACTCCTCCACTTATCACCGTATGTGAGGACGAAAACAATTAGACCAAAAAAACACCAGCAATCCTTAGATTAGGTTTACTGGTGCATTCTCAAGCTTAAAGAAATATTCTTTTTTATCTACACCACCGTTATATCCAACGAGCGAGCCATTGCTCCCAATAACTCGGTGGCAAGGAATAATAATGGATAACGGATTTTTGTTGATTGCTCCACCTACTGCTCGAATTGCTTTTGAAGCATGTATGGCTTGTGCAATTTCTTTATAGGATTTAGTTTCCCCATATGGAATTTCCGTTAGCGCCTGCCATACGCTTTGTTGAAAAGACGTTCCAAACAAATTATAGGAAAGAGAAAAGTCCGAACGTTCTCCGTTCAAATAAGCTAGCAGCTGTTTTTCACAATCCTTGAAGATTCCATCTGAATCTTTCACCCATTGCGGATTGTGAAAATAATACTTCGACCAATTGGAGAACAAGGCTTCGTTATCTTGATAATCTCCAAAATCCACTCTACATAAAGCTTGATTTTTTCGAACGAAAGTCAACATTCCAACTGGTGTGTCTACTTCATCATAAAATAGAAAGGAACGTTTACTCATAAACAACTCCTCTTTATGCTTTACATATAGTGTACTAAAAATAACGGATTGGAAAAAGGCGTTTTCCACAAATTAGGCGAACCCCTATATCTTCACTTGAAAATGAAGCCCTTTTTCCATCTCCTGGATAACTTGTTCATCCTCTTCCTTTTCTTTTGCTTGCTCAATTGCTTCAAAAGCTTGATCCGTTCCAATCTTTCCAAGCGCCCATGCCGCGGTTCCTCGAATCACCGGACGAGGATCTTCCTTCATCACTCGTATTAGATCTTCTACTGCACCTTCTTCTTTGTAATGCGCAAGTGCAATAATTGCGTTTCGTTGAATAGGTTTCTTCCCACGCCAAGAACCAGAAATCTCGCCATACGTTTCTTTAAATTCCCGGTTAGACAGCTTTAATAACGGAATTAATCGCGGTTTTACTATCTCTGGATCCGGCTCCATTTCTGGGTGTAGATGAAAATCTTTTTTATGGTTTTTCGGGCAGACTAACTGACACGTATCACACCCATACAGACGATTTCCAATTTTACTTCGGTATTCATCTGGTAAGAAGTCCTTTGTTTGGGTTAAAAACGCAATACAACGCTGAGCATTTAATTGGCCACCAGTCACTAGTGCACCTGTAGGACAAGCATCGATACATTTTGTACACGTTCCGCAGCTATCCTCAATCGGTTCATCAGGCGGAATCGGTAAGTTCGTAATCATTTCACCAAGATACACGTATGACCCAAACTCTGGCGTTATTATCATGGAGTTTTTACCACTAAAACCTATGCCTGCGCGTTCAGCCACTGCACGGTCTGAAAGCTCCCCTGTATCGACCATCATTTTATGGTAAAAGCCTGGTACTCTCTTTTCCAGATAAGCTGCAAGCTGAGACAGCTTATCTCGCAATACATCATGATAATCGCGGCCCCATGACGCACGGCAAAATAATCCGCGACGGTCTCCCTTTACACTCTTTGGAGCATCCTTCATTCGGGAGGGATAGGCAAGTGCTATTGCAATGATCGATTGTGCTTCAGGCAAGAGGCGTTTAGGCTCTGTACGTTCTTCATTCGTACCTTTCTCAAACCCAGATTGATAGCCTAATTCTTGTTGTCGCTTTAATCGTTCTTTTAATTCGCTAAACACATCCACTGAAGCAAACCCGATTTTATCAATCCCTATCGATTTGCTATAGGCAATAATCTCTTCTTTTAGTTCGTCGTAATACATGCCATCCCTCCTTTCTTTTTTATATGTCTTTTACGTTCGCTTTCCGGATCCGATTAAAGGCAGCTGCGATTTCAAACCGTCTAGGTCTAGCTAAGTCTCCAGGGTGTTGGTCTGGAAATTTTGCAAACGCGTGTAATCCCTTTTCATTCATAAGTCGTTCCAGCTCATCTAGTAGTGCGGCTAAAGAAATATCCTTACTTTTTTTCGAGTGTTCTAGATATTTAATCATTTCTGCTATGGCACGAGTTTGGGAGGAGTCCACCAATTGTTCCACTCCACTTAAATCAAGGAGGTCACGATCTATAAGGACGGATTTCAAGCCTTTAGCTTGTACTTTTCCTTTTCGCCCTGTTGAGAAGCTACTCGGCAGAAAGGTTCGTCTAGGTAGATCTCCGAAATCTCCTGTTGTGATTTGCGCCGATGTAGGATATTTTGCAGCAATGCTTTTTGCCCGCTCTGTCACAAGCGCTGGCTTATAATTTTCCATCATAATAACATCATCCGCTACATCAAAGTAATCACCAGAACCACCCATCACTAGAATAGACGAAACGTTCTTTTGTTCTTTTAATTGCTTTACTTTATCAATAAACGGGGTGATTGGTTCTTTTTTATCGACTACTAATTCTTTCATTCTTTGATCCCGAATCATAAAATTAGTAGCGCTAGTATCTTCATCCATCAATAACGTAGTCGCACCCGCTTCTAACGCTTCGACCACATTCGCTGCTTGTGAGGTGCTGCCACTTGCATTTTCCGTTGAAAAAGCCTTCGTCGTTTGTTCATGTGGCAAATTATTGATAAACGGAGAGATGTTCACATGCTGAACCCCTCTGCCATCCTCTGCTCGAACCTTGACTGCGTCGGGATCTGTCAGCACATATTCACGGCCATCCCCTTTAATATGATGATACACGCCACGCTCAATGGCATTCAACAGGGTACTTTTACCATGATAGCCACCCCCGACAATCAATACGATCCCCTTTTCGATCGCCATTCCAGAAATCGGTTCATCACGATGCGGGATGGAGATCGAAACCCGTTTTTCTTCGGGACTATAAAAAGGAACCGCCTGATGCATCGGTCGATTACTTACTCCGCTTTTCCTCGGTAAAATCGCTCCATCTGCTACAAATACCATCCAGTTATTTTCTTTCATTTTTTCGCGAATCGTTTGGTGTTGGTCCGCTAATTGAACAACTTCTTCTATTTCGTGCTCTTTAATGGAAAAGACCGATTCCTTTAGAAGCTTGGGGAGTACGTCAAAAAATAGCTTTTCCGCTTCTCTTCCATTGATTCTACGCCCATTTGCAGGTAATCCTACCATTAAACAAATCGTCGTATGTTTCTCATCTATCGTAACAGCTGTTCGCTCCAGAATTTCTTGACCTGGTTTATCAATCGAAATCATACCACTTTTACCAGAGCCATTTACCGAAATATGATTCTGATGAATAGCATCTGCCACACTTCTAGCAATTTTATCCTCGGTATAGATTTTCCGATGCCTTTCACTCTTCCATTCCCGCTTAATCTTATAGTATTCGTCTGGAATAATAATTCTAATTTTAGAAGGAGATGCAAAAGGATCCCCTTGTACGTAGTCAATCATAAGCTCATATCGATGAAATTCATATTCACCTTGAATCGACTTATAGGCTTTGTAGCCTTTTCCATCTATTTGCTTGAAAAGTTGCTGAAGCTTTTTCACGATCAGACACCTCTTTTTTCAGTATCAATCACTAGAATACAATCTACAATCCTTGACTATCAAGCAATACATCGTTAAGACATTAAAAAACGCAATGCTTCGTTTTAAAACGAAACACTGCGTTGGTCCCAATGTTTGGAGCGGGTGAAGGGAATCGAACCCTCGACATCAGCTTGGAAGGCTGAGGTTTTACCACTAAACTACACCCGCATGTGATTAGCAATTATCGTTATGAAGCTTAGCTTGTTCCTCCAAGTCATGTTGTTTATTATAGCAACGAAAAAATAGTCTTTCAACCCAAAAATTACATTTTATTTAAAAAAACTTACATAGAGTTAACAAACTAGTGATATAGCAACCCATAATCCAATCTACCTAGTTCTTTCAATTGTAAAAATACAGGCATTAGCCTGTATTTCCTTGCTGTACTTTTATTAGTCCTGAGATACAAAAACAGAATATTTTGATATAATAGTAAACATTCCAATAATCTGATAAAGGAGGAAGTATGGATGACCGTTCACTCCTATGTTTTATCACAACAAGAGTTTGTAGACCGTCACAGTCTCACCTACCCCTTTGAAGAAAGAGGGCTACAATTTGGTGATGGGGTTTATGAAGTCATTCGGGTTTATAATGGAGACTATTATTTAAAGAAGGAGCACGTTGATCGACTTTTTCGTTCGGCCGAAGCGGTTAAAATAAAGCTTCCTTTTACCAAAGAAGAGCTTGATGCTAACCTTCGTCAATTATTATCTCAAAATAACGTAACAGACGATGCAAAGGTTTACTTACAAGCAACAAGAGGCTCTGCGACAAGGGATCACGCTTTCCCGACTGTGGAAGCTAATTTCTATGCATATGTGGAGGATTTACCTCGACCTGAAGATAAACTTCGAAACGGCGTATCCGCTATCCTTCGTCCTGATGAGCGGTGGCAAAATTGCTACATTAAAAGTTTGAACCTTTTACCAAATGTGTTGGCGAAACAAGAAGCAAAAGAGCACGGTGCTTACGAAGCAATTCTACATCGGGATGAAAAAGTAACAGAATGCAGCTCTTCCAACATATATATTGTGAAAAAAGGGACTGTTTATACGCATCCTGAAACAAACCAAATACTGCATGGTTGTGTGCGCGGACGAATCAAACAGCTGGCTTGTCAGGATAACATCCCATTTGTAGAGGCTGCTTTTTCTGTGGCTCAGTTAATGGATGCGGATGAGGTTTTTGTTACTAGTAGTACATCGGAAGTCATGCCAATTGTCCATATAGAAGATCAAAGGATTGGGGATGGAAAACCAGGACCAATCACTTGCAAGCTCCAACATGCCTATGCAGCAGATGCAAAAATTGCAGACTATTCCATGCTTCAATCGTGACAGAAGCGGTAGAGAATTCTCTATCGCTTTTTCTTATTTTAAAGTACAGCCTCCTTGATATAAAATTTCTTAAAAAGCCTGAAAAAAGACTAGATTTTCTTTGAGAAAGTGGTATGATATTAATTCCATATGACATATGAAAAGGGGGAAATCTATGAGGAAAATTATGATTATTGGAAGTGGCGGAGCTGGGAAATCCACACTTGCCAAACAATTAGGAAGTCTGCTACATATTCCGGTTTATCATTTAGATTCATTATTTTGGAAGCCAGGATGGGAAGCGGCTAACCGTGAAGAATGGGTCCAAAAACAGCTAGACTTAATGGAACAAGACCGTTGGATCCTAGACGGGAATTATGGTGCAACCATGGAAGTCCGACTACAAGCAGCTGATACGGTTATCTTCTTAGATTACTCCACCACACGTTGTCTCTACCGCATTGTGAAACGTCGTATTCAATATCACGGACGTACTCGACCTGACATGGGAGAGGGCTGTCCAGAGAAACTAGACCTCGATTTCATACGATGGGTTGCTCGCTTCAAGAAAGAAAAATCACCAGCAATTAAAGAACGATTGAAACAATCTTCAGAGATTAACATCATCCGATTATCTAAACCAAAACAAACGAAACAATTTCTCCAAGACTTACAACAGAATATTTCCTAATACATACATCTTCATATGACAAAAGGATACAAACCTCCCCCTGGAGAATTTGTATCCTTTTTTTAGTATTTTCGTTTCGCTAAAATATTCATTTTCCGCTGAGACGCTTCAATATCCTCTGGCAGCATGGGCTTACTAAATAAGAATCCTTGTCCAATTCTACAATGATTGCGAATTAAGAAATCGCGTTGATCCTCTAGTTCCACGCCTTCCGCGACAATCTTATCGGCTACATGATTCCCAATACTAATAATATCCTTCATGAGATTCGTAGCTTTATGATTTTCCATTAAATCCTTAATAAAGGATTGATCAATCTTTAATGTATCAATCGTTAAATCTTTAATAATATTTAACGATGAATAGCCTGTTCCAAAATCATCAATAGAAATTCGAATTCCTTCTTCCTTCAGTTGATTGATTACCTTAGAAGCCTCTCCAATATTCATCATAACCGTCTCGGTAATTTCTAGCTCTAAATCCGTTGGAGAGAGTCCTGTTTCGACTAACGTCTGTTTAACCAACCTCGAGAACCCTTTTTCTTTCATTTGTCTAGCTGATACATTAATGGAAATTGGTGCATGCAAAATACCCTTCTGCTGCCACACTTTGTTTTGCATGCAGGCTTGCTTCATGACCCATGCGCCAATATCTAGAATTAGCCCTGTTTCTTCCGCAATCGGTATAAACTCATTTGGCTGCACTTCTCCAAAAGGAGCCTTCCAACGAATTAAAGCCTCCATTCCTTCAGTTTGCCCTGTATTTAAATTAACTAACGGTTGATACACAAGATAAAACTCATCATTCTTCAGAGCTTTAGGAAGTGCGGTTTCAATTTTCATCTTACGAGAGACACGCTTATCCAATGAATTGGTATAAAATTGATAATCATTTCGTCCCTTTTCCTTCACCTGATACATCGCTAAGTCCGCTCGTTTTATGAGGGAATCTGGGTCTTTCCCACTAGTTGGATAAACGCTAATACCGATGCTTGGTGTTGTCACTGCTTCATAGCCATCCATCTGAATTGGAGAAGAAAATGCCGCTAACAGTCTCTTCGCTACTCGAATTGCTCCCTTGGCACTGGTCTCATGTAATAAAATAATAAACTCGTCTCCACCTTGCCTTGCTACTAAGTCTTCTTCTCGAAGCACACTGTTCATTCGGTTAGACATTTCTTTCAAAAACATATCTCCCACATGATGTCCAAGTGTATCGTTAATCTTCTTAAAGTTATCAAAGTCAAGAAACATAACGGAAAATCTACCATTCGTTGTCTCCGCTTGTTGTATAGCAGCTTCTAAATATTTTACTAGCATATATCTATTTGGAAGCTTTGTCAGTGCGTCGTAATAAGCAAGTGTGTTTAAGCGATTTTCTTTTGTTTTGTATTCTGTAATATCTATACTTACCCCATCAATTCGTATGACTTGTCCAGTTTCGTCCAGAATTGGAGTCATATTCGTACTTGCCCACCTTACGCTTTGTCCATCCGGTAAAACTCGATACTCCGTCTTGATACTTTCACCCTTTAACACACGATGATATTGGATAATAAACGATTGGATATCATCCTTGTGAATCGAATATCTCCACCTTTTTTTATCCTCATAGATGTCTTCAAAGGAAAGACCATGAATCTTTTCCACACCTTTTGAACAAAAGAGAACTTCTTGATTGACTACATCAAAAGAGAAAACATAGGAATCAATCGTATCGATTACACTTTGTATCAAATGGGTTTGCTGATGGATTTGTTTCTCTGCCTGTTTTATTTCCGTGATGTCCGTTACAATGCCGTTTACTTCCATTACTATGCCAGACTCATTCATAATTGGTGTAGCTTTGTCACGAATCCAACGAATTTCTCCATCTGTCCGGTAAATCCGATATTCGATATCTGTCTTTTGTCCAGACAAATATTGTTTCTCCGCCTCTTTCACAATTGGCTTATCTTCTGGGAAAATCGCACTCAACCAAAGAGTAGAGTCTGATTCAAACTCTATTCTTGTATAGCCATAAATTTTCGCATGCCCTTCGGACACGATGCATTTCCCTGTTTCTAGGTTATAGGTCCAGATGGTCGCATCTACACTATTAAATACTTTATTTAATTGTTCATTTTTCTCTTGAAGCATTCGATTGTTTTGTTTGATATGGTTTGAGAAGTGACCAACGGTAATGGCTAATGATACGTTTAAAACGAATGTCATTGTCAAAATACCTAACTTTGTAAACTCTTGGCCGGTTACTTGAGAAGCATACCATTCGTACGAAAAGTTAGGTATTGAAACAAGGAAAGAAAGAAGTAGTCCACCTTTAATACCCGTGAAAGAGGAAAACAATACAACGGAAACAGCGTTAATAAGCCATATCCATTCTGTCGTATTGTCCGTATTAGCTTCCATCACAATAGAAGCAAAATATAAATAAAAGAATAGTATCCATACATAATAAGGAACTTGTTTAAAACGTTTTAAGCAAGTTTTCATAAAAAGGATTCCTTTCCGTGTCTACTCTCTTATTTTATACTATTCAAAATTTATGGTAAATAATGAAAAATTGTTTTACAGTTTTCGAGATGTCCAATTCACCAGAAAAATCCCAACAAAAATAAACAAGCCCCCTACTATTACATACCATCTAATAGCTTCATCTAGTAAAGCCCATCCAGAAAGGACGCCGAAGAATGGAGCTAAAAATAAGAAGGCACTCGTCTTACCCGGGTCCCCAATTCTAAGTAAATAAAACCAACCGGCAAACTGTACAATTGAAGCCATAATTGCCAGCCACGCCAAAATAAAAATAGAAGCATAGTTTATGTCAAAGTGCGGATCCTCTAGAAGAAAGCTCCCTAGAAGTAACAGTACTCCCCCGCTTAGCATTTGATACGCGGTTAGCACCCAATTATCTACCGTCACTCCCCATGATTTTATGAGCAATGTTCCGATTGCCCAAGAAACTGCCGAAAGAAAGCCGAGAAGTGTACCTATTTTCCAGTCAACATGAGCACCAAACGTTATGAAAACACCAATAAAACCGAGAGCTACCCCAACCCATTGTCGAATCGAATATGTCAATTTTAGAAATAAGGTACCGAACACAACGACTAGCAAGGGATTAATAAAGGTCAGTATAGAAGATTCCCCCGCTGTAATGGTACGTAAACTGACAAATATACAGCCCATGACACCAGCTGTTTGAAACAACCCAATAACCGCTATTTTTATCCAAGTGCGCCAATCATTAGGATGTGGTCTTTTCCATACGTACACTACGATAGACATAATTACCCCAGCTATCGTAAAACGAAGCGCCACTAATAAGATCGGAGTTGCATATGCCAACCCCATTTTTCCAATCGCAAAAGATGAGCCCATAAGAGCCGTTGTTAATAAAACTAACAATCCAAAATGTACTTTTTTCATGGCCATCCCCTCTTCTTAATCCTTTGCATCATACCAAACTCCTTCCTTAATAAACAATGAATTTGCCCGGATTTGTTGGAACAGAATAGGCACTCGCTCAATATGATGATAGTACATTCTAGATGTCTATATGTAAGGAGTGGAAATATGCCTGCCATTAGTGGAAAAGAATTCATAGATCGAATAAACAAACAACAATCTGAGATATGGTTAGATGGCGAGAGAATCCAAGGGAAAATTTCGGAACATCCTGCCTTTAAAGGAATTTTACAGGAGAAAGCCAATTTATATAACGTACAATTGGAACAAGGGCTTACTTATCCTTCTCCCAAAACAGGAGATTCAGTAGGTCTTTCTTACCTGCAGCCGAAATCGAAAGAGGATTTGGCCAAAAGAAGAGAACTAATCGAAACATGGGCTAAATCTACTCACGGTCTGATGGGAAGAAGCCCTGACTATATGAATACCGTTCTAACTGCTTTTGCTTCTTCCGTTAAGTATTTGAAAGGAAAAAAAAATTGTTTTCCAAACCATATAACAAACTTATATGAACGAGCTAGAGAAGAGGACTTATCCTTCACCCATACATTTGTAAACCCTCAAGTGAATCGCTCTCAGCTTCATTTTGAAGACCCAGACGAACCCATTTCCGCGAGAATTATCGAAGAGAATGCAAAAGGAATCGTAATAAAAGGCGCGAGGCTTCTTGCCACGCAAGGTGGGTTAACCGATGAAGTGCTCGTTTTTTCTGCAGGAGGGATAATGGATCAAGCTCATTCCTTCGCCTTTTCGATTCCAAGTGACACAAAAGGATTGCGGTTTATTGGTCGTCCATCGTTTGTTGGTGGCTCTTCTATCTTTGATCACCCTTTAAGCACCCGCTATGACGAAATGGATACGATTCTCGTGTTTGATAACGTCCTCGTTCCGTGGGACAGAGTTTTCTTTTATCACAATTTAGAGGTTTCAAATTCCTTTATGATCAAGAGCTCTTTCCATCACTTTGCACTGCATCAGGTTGTAACAAGACAGATCGTAAAGCTTGAATTTGTACTTGGTATTGCAGAAATGATTGTACAGACGATTAACATTGGCGAATACCAGCATATTCAAGAGAAAATGTCCGAGATAATCACAGGGATAGAAACGATGAAGGGACTTTTATGTAAGTCAGAAATAGAAGCTGAATTAGATGATTGGGGGTATATGCGCCCAAACATCAATCCGCTTCGGGTCGCAAGTAATACTTTTCCTAGAATCTACCCACGCCTAACGGAAATCCTTCAATCATTGGGAGCAAGTGGAATGATTACTATCCCAAGCGAAAACGATTTTAACTCGGAGATTAAATATGACTTACACCAATATGTACAAGGAAAAAATGCAGACGCAGAAACGAGAGTGAAAGTATTTCGATTAGCGTGGGATCTAACGATGAGTGCATTTGGCACACGGGAAACGTTATATGAGCGATATTTCTTCGGGGACCCTGTTCGCCTCTCCAGTTTGTTGTATAAAACCTATCCAAAAGAAGAGCTTGTGCAGAATGTGAAAGAGTTTTTAGGGGATGCGCTTGAATAATCATTCAAGCGCTTTTTCATATGGTACATTGTAAAGTAAGGTCATAAAAAACCTATTATAGAATGAAAGGGTGGAGAAATACTTGACTATACCGAAACATATTGTGTCTGCAGCTGCAATCGTTCTTAACGAAAAAAATGAAATCCTATTAATAAAAGGTCCGAGACGTGGTTGGGAAATGCCGGGCGGACAAGTAGAAGAAGGCGAATCACTTGAAGAAGCTGTCGTACGAGAAACAAAAGAGGAATCTGGAATCGAAGTGGAAGTAATCAAATTTTGTGGAATCTATCAAAATGTTTCTAACTCTATTTGTAACACTCTTTTCCTTGCAAAACCAATGGGTGGTAAGCCAACTACTAGTTCAGAAAGTCTAGAAGTCGGCTATTTCTCTCTTGAACAAGCACAGAAAATGGTAACATGGGGGAATTTTAAACAGCGTATTACGTATTGTCTAGACGAAGATACTCAACCTTTTTTTGTGCCATTCTAGACCTTATAATAGGGTTCATCATTCACTATTCCCTTCACTTTTTTCGAGCACCTTGTATTTGAATTTAATTTTGTGATAAGGAATCAATATAGATGGATTATCAACCGGAGTAAATAATTCTATATTCTCCTGATCCTCATCAGGAGAGAACCACTTTCTCCCCCACTGGGAAATTACATCCCCTTTTATACCGGTCCTGATAACGCCCTGATTTCCTTTTCGTGTGAGAACTCCATTTCTTCTTTCAAACTCAAAATCCAATACATTATCATAACGCTTACGATAGGGTATATCCTCCACAATTTCCACACGATACAAATTCTTAGGCCGAAGCATCCTCATCCTCCTTTATCATTACATACGATTAAATATGTAATAAAGTTCTTTCTTTCATAATAAAATATAGGATTTTGCCTCGTTATGATTTACTATATATACAAAGATTTAATAAAGGAAGTGCAACGGTGTCTACTCAAATACATGAGATAAATCGAGAACGGCTACATGCCGATTGTTCCAATTGTTTCGGATTATGCTGTGTCGCTTTACCATTTACAGCCTCTACTGATTTTGCCAAGGACAAGCCTAGTGGAACCCCTTGTCAAAATCTACAATGTAATTTTCTTTGTACGATCCATGAACATTTACGAGAAGAAGGATACAGAGGATGTACGGTCTATGAATGCTTTGGAGCAGGTCAAAAAGTATCTCAATATACGTTTTCAGGTAAGGATTGGCGTACCCACCCGGAAGTGGCCGAGGATATGTTTGAGATTCTACCAATCATGCAACAACTACATGAGATGCTATGGTATTTAACAGAAGCGTTGTCTCTAAAGGTAACAACAACTATCCACCAGGAGTTAAAGGAAGCGATCGCAAAAACAGAAAAGCTTACTCTATTAGATGCAGATTCTTTACTACAGTTAGATATCAATGCTCACCGTTTCCAAATAAACCTTTTGCTAATAGAAGCTAGTAATCTTGTACGGCATCAGGCGAAAGAGATACACAAGTTAACACAAATTACCTATCAAGATAGAGGAGCCGACTTAATAGGAGCGAACTTAGCGAAAAAAGACTTAAAAGGGTCGAATTTTCGCGGTGCTTATTTAATTGCTGCAAACCTCCAAGATGCGGACTTAAGAGGATCTGATTTTATTGGAGCCGATATGCGGGATACCAATTTGAAAGGAGCTAATCTATTAGATAGTATTTTTCTCACACAGGATCAGCTGAATGCTGCTAATGGAGACAAGCACACGAAACTTCCACCTCTCCTTTCTTATCCTAAGCATTGGGATTAAAATGAAGTGCTTCTAACAACAAATAATTTCGAGGATTAATCTTTTATAATATACTCATACTCCCTGCAGCTTTGATTTATCAAGAGAAAAAAAGCACCTTGGATGTAAGGTGCTTTTTTTTCATTAGGTAACATTTCGTATAGAAAGATGCTGCAAATCTGTATAAAAACAAGGCTTCCCATTTTTGAAAAAAACTGAGATTAATTCGGGTACAGATCTTGATAAGACATTATGATTCTTTAATGCTTCAAAGGTTGGGAGGTTGGGGCAAGCCAATAAAAACGTAAGTGATTTTCCTTGGAATAAGGGGTAGGATACTGTTCTCTAGCTCTCTTTCATTTACATATACGAGAAACACATGAGAAATAGAATGATAGACTCTGCCATTATCCTCATAGCTATCTTCCATCACTCCCATGAACTGCTCAACTTTTATTTGTTTAAATCCTATTTCTTCAGCCAATTCTCTCTGTAACGCCATTTCACAACTTTCGCCTATTTCCACTCCTCCACCTGGTAAGAAAGAGTGTGCACCTTTAAGTTGAGCGATTAGAATCTTTTTCTTTGTATGGAATAACGGCTCTTGCCACATGTCGATATAGGATTTCCATAAAATCACTTCACGGTATGTAGTAGATGGAACATTTACTATAAAGGTTAATCTCTACTTTCCAACAATTTTACATACTTAACATATTCATACCCATAGAATCCTAAAGCAATAATTAGTAGGGTGACTGGGAAAAAGTATAACCCTGGGTGATACATAACGGAAAAAAGAGCTTTTATACCGTATAGGTAAGTAAATAAAAGAAAGGAAACGCATATTGCGATCGTACCTGAGAGTAAATTCATCGATTTAACACACCTTTAATTGTTTTTTAAGTTCTAACTCATCTCTAATTGGAATTCCTTCATCCCCAATAAGAGGAATTTCAGGTTTTATTTTACGGGCTTTTTCTACTGCGTTCGGGAAAAGATTTTGTAGGACATAGCCTCGTTTCTGGTAGAACTTTAACGCGAGAAGATTATCATTCGTTGTGATTAATCTGAGTTCGAGACAGCCTTTTTCCAAAGCAATTTTTTCAACTTCTTCAAGCAAGAGGGTCCCTATCCCCTTTTTAGGAACGATACTATCCAGAGAAATAATTTCACATAACTTGCCTTTTCTTACATACGTAATCAATCCTATTACTCTATTCTCATCAACTGCTGCAATACCGTCTAGTCTACTGCAGTCATAGACGCCACTAGAGATAACCATTTCCGGACTTCCCCATTGTTCTATAAAAAATGCGTGTAATACTTCTTGGGCTAGGTCATTCGTCGATAATAATTTCATGTCCAATTTCTCTCCGTTATTTGATAGTTAATTATTTCTTTAATATCCCTAAAAACTCATGCCACGGTCCAACATCATCTTGATACCTCTTCGCCATTACACGAACAATTTGCGAAATATGAGTCAGATCATGAACCGCCCATGTAGAGATTAATTCCCTCACTTTCACCGATCCAAAGGCAGGATGGTACCCTTTGTTTTCCAGGACTTCTTCTTTTGCTAGCTCCAAAAGCGTTGTCACATTCCGTTTTCTTAAAGACTGAAACTCTGCTAATTTCTCTTTCATGAAGTGACCCCAAAAAGTTAGACAGATAATTTTATTAAGCAGCTTGTTGGGCAAGAGTTCGGAATTGTACTGGACTCTTGCCTTTTAATTTTGTCTTAATACGTTTGTTGTTATAGTAATTCATGTATTCTTCAAGTTCTTGTTTAAAATGATCAATGCTATCAAATTCATTGAGGTATAGAAATTCAGATTTCATAATTCCAAAGAAATTCTCTATCACTGCGTTGTCATAACAGTTTCCCTTACGTGACATACTTTGTGTTATCCCTTGCTCCTTTAAGGCGTGGCGATACTGCCTCATTTGGTAATGCCATCCTTGATCTGAGTGAAGAATTAACTTATCTTTATCTGTTAATCGTTCAAAAGACTTCTCTAACATGTTTGAAACAAGTGAGTATGTAGGTCTTGAACCAATCGTGTAAGTAATAATTTCACCATTAAATAAATCAAGAATAGGAGATAGGTAGAGTTTCTCCCCAAATAATTTAAACTCAGTAATATCTGTTACCCATTTTTCATTTGGCTTTTCTGCCTTGAAGTTACGGTCCAATATGTTTGGTGCTGTCTTACCTACTTTCCCTTTATAAGAACGATATTTCTTCATACGAACCATACTTTTCAAACCTAATCCCTTCATGATTCGTTGAACTTTTTTATGATTAACTTTGTACCCACGGTTCACAAGCTCATCTCGAATACGACGATAACCATATCGTCCTTTGTGTTCATAATAAATTTCTTTTATAAGTATTTTTAGTTCTGCATCTTTATCTGGACGATCTAATTGTTTAACGAAGTAGTAGTACGTACTACGTGGTACATCTGCCAACGTTATAAGTGCTTTCACCGAGAAGTCATTCCTTAGTTCATAGACTATTTTCGCTTTGTCTTGTTTGGTGATTTTTCCTTGTTTTGAACTAAGGTGTTCAACTTTTTTAGATACTCATTCTCCATTCGTAGCTGTTTTACTTCAGCTTTGAGAGCTTCAATAGAATTATCAGTTGGTACTTGTTTTTGTGTATCTCTCTTATTTTCTTTTTTCATGAGTGTACGCCCCTTTTTCTTCGGTTTAAGGGCGTCTACTCCTCCTTTTTCATAAAGGATCCTCCATTTTCTAATCATACCTGGAGAGGAGATTTTAAAAATCGCGGCTGTTTCATTAGGTGACGTCCCATGCTCAATCATATAGTTAAGCACTTTTAGTTTAAACTGTTCTGAATAACTTGCATAGGATTTCTTTAATAATCCCTCTAAACCATGAAGATTATATTGTGCCACCCAGTTCATTATCACACTTGAAGACGTCCCCAGTGATTCTCCAATAGAATGATAACTCTCATTACCTTCTAAATATCTTTGAACTGCATTTAATTTATTTTCTTGAGTAAATTTAGCCATAAAAAACTGCACCTCCAATTGTTGAGTGTCTAACAATTGGGGTGCAGTTCATTCATCGAGCGCTCTTTTTTCTCCAGATGCGAAAAGCGGTCAAAAGCTGGAAAAGCGTTACGATCTCCTTCCTTCAAAATAAACTCTAATCTCGGAATCCAGTTATATATTTCCCCTTCAATCAAATGTTCCACGACTTCCGAAACATTCCACGTATTTTCCCCTTCCTTACATGTCAGCCAGCTATCTGACAAACCATTTAAAAAGCTGTCCAATGTCCTTGGTGTCCGTTCTAAAATCTCTATTGCTTCGTGAAGTTGAAAGTTCATCGTATCTTCCTCCTAACGAAATAGATTTTTCTTTATTTTACCAAATTACAAATCATATTGGACGAAAAAAATAAACGTCTTTGTATAATAGTAAAAGGGAGAGCATCTGCTCTCCCCCTTTCTATAGAGACTTCATTAAATTAGCCATTTCAATCGCTGCTACTGCTGCTTCCGCACCTTTATTACCTGCCTTCGTTCCTGCCCGTTCAATTGCTTGCTCGATATTTTCCGTTGTTAACACCCCGAATATAACTGGCAGATTTTGTTCCATAGATACACTCGCTACCCCTTTTGATACCTCATTACATACATAATCGTAGTGTGACGTAGAGCCTCTGATAACCGTCCCTAGTGTAACGATTGCATCATAATTTTTGGATTCTGCCATTTTTTTCGCTACTAAAGGAATCTCATATGCTCCGGGTACCCAGGCTACGGAAATATCTTCTTCGTTTACTCCATGTCGCCTTAAGGCATCTTCTGCACCACCTAGTAATTTGCTTGTAATAAATTCATTAAATCTACCAACGACAATCCCTATCTTTAATTCTGTCCCTACTAAGTTCCCTTCGAATACATGACTCATTAGTTTTTTCCTCCTATAAATGCAATAAGTGATCAAGCTTATCTTTTTTAGTCTTTAAATAGTTCTCATTATTTCTGTTCACTGAGATTTCTATTGCTTCTCTTTTGGTGACCTCTAGTCCATACTCCTTCATACTAGCTATCTTCCTTGGATTATTTGTTAGCAAACGAAGCTTCTTGATACCCATTGCCTTTAGCATTTGAACACTTATCGCATAGTCGCGTTCATCTTCTCCAAAACCCAATTGAAGATTCGCTTCCACGGTATCCAATCCCTGTTCTTGAAGTTTATAAGCTTTTAGCTTGTTCAATAGTCCAATTCCTCTGCCTTCTTGGCGCATATATAAAAGGACTCCACGACCTTCTGATTCTATCTGTTGCAGAGCTTTCTCCAATTGTGGTCCGCAATCACATCGGTGAGAGCCAAATACATCACCTGTTAGGCACTCCGAATGAATACGCACCAAAACAGGTTCATGCTCTTGAAAGACTCCTTTGTATAAAGCAAGATGCTCTTTACCAGTCACTCGATCGATAAAAGCAGCTAGTTTAAAATCTCCATATCTTGTTGGCAAATGAATGTCTTCTTCCTTTTTTATTAGAACATCATGTTGTTTCCTATACATAATGAGATCTTTAATGGTAATAATCGAGAGGTCAAATTTTTGCGCTACCTCCATTAATTCTGGAAGACGAGCCATCGTCCCGTCAGGATTCATAATTTCACAAATTACCCCAGCTGGCTTCGAACCTGATAACCTTGCCAAATCAACTGCAGCCTCTGTATGACCTGGTCGCTCTAATACACCCCATTCTTTTGCCACTAGTGGGAAAACGTGTCCCGGTCGTTTAAAGTCCTCTGGAGTTGCTTCAGAATCCAGCATTTTCTCTATCGTTTGTGCACGTTCAAAAGCACTTATTCCTGTATGTGTCGCTTTGTAGTCCACACTAACAGTAAAAGCCGTTTGATGTGTATCTGTATTTTGAGACACCATCGGATGAAACTGCAACTTTTTCGCTGTTGCGGAATCTAGAGGCGTACAAATTAATCCCTTCCCTTCTGTGGCCATAAAGTTAACAACAGCCGGAGTGGCATGCTCTGCCAGGACAACAAAATCTCCCTCATTCTCCCGAGCCTCATCATCTACGACAATAATTACTTTTCCTTCCTTTAGCTCTTGTAACGCTCGCTCTATCGTTTGAAACATGAGAGTCCTCCTAATCCATAAATCCGAATTCTTGTAACTGGCTCATCGTAATGCGGTCATTCTTTTTGTCCCGAAAAGTAAGGAATCGCTCCATATATTTTGCTAGCATGTCATATTCCACATTTACAACATCACCTTGATTCTTTTCTCCAAGAATGGTTGCTCTTTGCGTTTCCGGTATAAGAGAGATTACAAACCCATCCTCTTTTACACCAAATACAGTTAGAGATGTTCCATCTACACAGATCGATCCCTTGTAAGTTAAGTAACGAAGTTCGTCATGCGGAACCTTAATATACACATACAAAGCTATATCTTCTCGCCACACCTGCATAATTTCTCCTACGACGTCTACATGTCCTGAGACAAAGTGCCCACCAAATCTTCCAGATGCAGACATAGCTCGCTCCAAATTAACAGTTGATCCTCTTTTAAGTGTTGCGAGCGAGGTTGCACGAAATGTTTCAGGCATGACATCTACAGTAAACGAACCAGAAGTAAAGCTTGTTACAGTGAGACAAACGCCGTTTATTGCTACACTATCTCCAATGACTAAGTCCCCTAGCACTTTGCTTGCATCAATCGTTAAGGATAATGATTGATGGCTTCGAATTAGAGTCTTCACCTTCCCTTTTTCCTCCACAATACCTGTAAACAATTACCTAGCCTCCTTTAATCGAGCAATAACCTTTAAGTCACTTCCTATCTGTTTTACAGATCCAAATTCCAAGTCCAATGCTTCACTCATCTTTTCTGGTGATGCCCCTCCAACAGAAGATATAGCATCTGCACCACCTAAGAGCTTAGGCGCTATATACCAATGGCACTCATTTATTAGTTTTTCGGCTACAAACTGTCCATGAATGGTACTACCACCTTCGACATATAAGGATTGAATACGTTCTTCTCCTAGACATTCTAAAACCGCGTCTAATTCCACTTGCTCTGAATCAAGTGAAAAGACTCTTACATACGGATATTCCTTTGTAAAAGCGTCCGCATTAGCGTTTTTACCACAAAAAATCCATGTTGGTGCTTGCTGATCAACTAGAACTTGGGCATACTTTGGGATTCTTAAATTTGTATCCAAAATAATTCGAATGGGATGTTTACCACCTTGGGGCAATCTGGTGGTTAATTGAGGGTTATCCTGAAGGATCGTATTTACACCTACTAAAATAGCGTCATGAATATCTCTTTCACGATGTACATCTAACCTAGCATCTTTGGATGTAATCCATTTACTATCACCATCTGCAGTTGCTGTCTTTCCATCCAACGTCATCGCTACCTTCAGTGTGACATACGGTTTGTTCGTTTGAATAAAGTGAAAAAATTTGCGGTTTAATTCCCTTGCTCTTGTTTCCTGAATGCCGACTTCTACCTCTATTCCAGACTGCCTTAACCTTTCAATACCCTTACCAGCAACCTGAGGATTAGGATCTGTACAAGCGACATACACCTTCCGAATGTTTTGTTTGATGATTAGATCTACACATGGTGGAGTTTTTCCGTGATGAGAACACGGTTCCAACGTGACATATAAGTCCGAGTTTCTCGCAGCTTTACCTGCTTGACGAATCGCATATACTTCCGCGTGCTCATGTCCATGTTTAAGATGTGTACCCATCCCAACAATCCTGCCATCCTTTACAAGTACTGCACCTACGCTCGGGTTCGGACTCGTTTGACCAATAGTGGCTTCTGCTAAAGACAGAGCGACTCCCATATATTCCTCTTTTGTCATCACATCACATCCTTCCATTTGAATTGGAAGGGAAACAAGAAAAGCCCCAGAAATAGTATTCTGGGGCTTAGAATTAACAACAAATAAACGTACATATCGTACGTAGATTTTTCCTTTTACCATCCAGACTTTACTGTCGGCTTTGGAATCACACCAAATCCACCTTCGCATTCGCATGCTCCGGGTCACGGACTAAGGATATCATTTCAAATATCCATCACCGTCGGTCGGGAATTTCACCCTGCCCCAAAGGAAACCTATTCGATTGGTTTTAATATAACACTTTCATAAAATACTTGCACGAAATTTGCTCAAATTGGTGCTCATTTCAATTCCATTATCGTTATCATCATGAATGATGAGTTACATAACAGCAGTTCAACTGCTAGCTAGAGGAGATTGGGAAAAAATTCTACTCTATCATGTGGTCTCAGGTAAAATACTGTCCAGTGATTTAGAGGAAGAAAATGTGAAAACATTGATAAACAAGTAAAAAATACACTTAACCCTGACCATGTAAATGAAGCGAATGTTATTGGCCTGATATAGAGGCAATGGCGTGATCCATGTGATTGATAAATTGTTATTACCATAAGGTTAAATTACAAAAGAGAGCTCGCTTTGCACAGCAAGTCCTCTTTTGTCTGTTTGCTTCAAAGCATTTTAAAGCTTCTTTCCTAAAACAACATAAGCTTCCTCCGTATTAGGAAAAAAGGGCTCTTTGACCACGTGCCAACCCAATTTTTCATACAACCCTCGAGCAGCATAATTATCTACCTGTGTGGTGAGTATCGCGGTTTTGTGCTTTACTTCTTCCATGAGCTTGGTCATAAGCAGGGCTCCTCTCCCACTTCTTCTCTCCTCAGGCAGAACCACTAATTCAACTACTTCCAAACAATCTTCCAACCATTGGGATTGTTCTGTATTTGAAAGTGCTTTTCGAAGCAATTCATTGTAATATTGACCTTTTTGCGACGTGTATCCATATACAAATCCAACCGGCTCCTCATTACTTTTTAAAATCAGTCCCTTATATCCTTCATATGTTGCATGGCGCCTAAATCGCTCCTCTACAGAAGGATCTTCCTTTTTCCAGGTTTGTCTATATAAGTCGCTAATAGACTTCATGTCCTCATTGGTTATCGCAGTAAGCTTGGTCATTTTTCTCCCTCCCTCATTTTTTCGAAAAGAAAAGGAACGCTACTGCGTCCTCCTTTACGGCACCTCGTGTCCCATAGATGCATGTAATATTTCAAACCACTGATCTAAAGATAGGTTTAAGTGGACTGCCTCTGTTGCCTTTTTAATTCGATCTTTTTTCCCAGAACCGACGATTGGCATAATATTAGCAGGGTGAACAAGTAGCCATGCATATAATACTTGATCAATTCCGTCTGCATGGAGTTCTTCAGCTACTTTTGTTAAGGCTGCTCGCAAACGTTTCGCCTTCTCGTCCTCGCTTGAGAAAATCCTTCCACCAGCTAAAGGAGACCAAGCCATCGGTGCAATTCCTTTTTCCTGACATAGATTAATCGTACCATCATCAAAGTTTTCCAATTCATAGGCAGATACCTCAATCTGATTGGTGATAAGGTCGAAATCTAAGTAGGATTGAAGCATATTGAATTGATGCTGTTTAAAGTTAGATACACCAAAATAACGTACTTTACCTTCTTGCTTTAATTCTGTGAAAGCTTCTGCCACTTGTGCAGGATCCATAAACGGGTCTGGACGATGGATTAGAAGTGTGTCAATAAAATCCGTGTGAAGATTCTTTAAGGAATGCTCCACAGATTCTATAATATGTTTCTTACTCGTATTATAATGATGAGATTTGTACTGTGGTCGACGTGGAGATGGGAAGACAATCCCGCACTTCGTAACTAGTTCCATTTTGTTTCGTAATTCTGGCTTTAAAGCTAAGCCTTTCCCAAAAAGTTCTTCATTTAGAAATCCACCGTAAATATCAGCGTGATCAAATGTTGTGATGCCTAACTCTAAGCAATACTCTATCAAATCTAATGTGTCTTCAGGAGCATGATTCCACTCATTTAATCGCCACAAACCATGGATGACACGAGAAAAAGATAAGTCCTCTGCAAGCTGAACTCGTTCCATAAAATAAAACCCCTATCCTTATGTAATTGTTTTCATTATCTCCCAGTTGACAAGGAAAGACAATTAATTGATTTGGAAATAGATGTTCCGAATGAGGTGGATGAAATTGCTTTTTTAAGATTTATTAACTCTACAGCATGTACTTACAACGCTCGTTACGGAATTCTTATCGTTCAGACGATGTGTATTAACGCTTAGCTCCCAACCTCTTCGCAAACAAAACCCGATCGACACCTTTTCCATCATAATTAGAGTAAACCGAAACTCCATCCACCACCTTATCCCCCTTTACAATCACAAATCCAACGCTCGTATGATAAGCTATGGATTGCTTATTGACTGGAGACGTTAGACAGCGAACGATATGTACACCATGATTTCCTACCTCTTCTAAGAAACGATTATAATGCTCTTGTGCTAATTTTCCACGATAATTCGGATTAACAGCAAACGGAAATATACAAATAACCTTCCAGGCCAGAAGGTTATTCTTCACCATATTTAATTCGGTAGATTTTTGCCATCGCATTCATTCGATCCGTTACAATGAGCTTTTTAAAAATATTGGTTACATGGTTTTTCACTGTGTGTGCGCTAAATTGAAGGATGTCTGCAACCTCCTGGTTGTTCAAGCCTTTTAAAATGAGATGGAAAATTTCTATCTCCCTCGTAGTAAGCGAGTAGTCCTGTTTTTTTGATAGCAGTTCCGAGAAAATCTACTTCACCAATTGCGATTAAGCGCTTTAAATAGGTTTGAACCCGATGATCATAATCTTCCAATTCAAAGTCTTCTTCTCGTATCGAGTTAGCCACCTTAATAATTTCTCGGTATAAGGTATCATTACTTTTTTTATTTGATGCTTCCTTCAACACTTGCATTAAAGTCTCAACTTTCTCGATAAGATACGACTTATCTTCATCAAATAGTCCCTCTACGAAGGGACCAGCCAACAGAACGATTCTTTTTCATAGATTTTTATCAGCGGAGATAATATGTACTGGGTTTCTAGCTTGTCCACTGACGTTATAACAGAAGGTTTATTTAAGTTAGGAGCAAGAGCGATAACTTCTTCTAAAAGAGAAGGCTTTAAAAGATACGTGGTGCTTGATGTTCGTACTGAGGTAATAACAGTACCATCCTTCTCCAACCAACAAATCGGCAAACCTATATACTGGCCGTACACTTCTAGTATCTCGAAAGCAGTTTTCATATCAAAACAAAACCTTCTGAGTTAGTCTCTTCTTTTTATATCGGTTATTTACACTAATTTTCCAATGGGAAAAACGCCTCAACCCTCCTCTAAAAACGATCACATTAGATCTCAGTTATGAGTCAACCTTTCTTGGAATACACATGAATTATCCAAAACTATAAAAGAAAGGGGAATTCACCTGTGGGATATTACGTGGCGGTGGAGCCAGGGGTGAACATTTATGTAGAGGACGTGAACCCAACTGGAAGGAAGACCATTCTATTTGTTCATGGCTGGCCAGCTAATCACCATTTATTCGAATATCAATTCAATGTGTTGCCCGCTATGGGGTACCGCTGCATAGGAATTGATATCCGAGGCTTCGGCAAGTCCGATAAACCTTTTGGGAATTATACGTATAATCAATTAGCAAATGATGTTCGAGTTATTGTTGAGGTACTCGGCCTGCATGACTTCACGTTAGCTGGTCATTCGGTTGGTGGAGCGATTGTAACAAGATACATGGCCAAACATCAAGGATTTGGGGTTGCGAAGCTTGCTTTAATTGGAGCGGCAGCACCTAGTGTAACAAAACGGAGTTACTTTCCAGGAGGCATCGAAAAGAAGGAAGTCACAAAGCTGATCCATGGGGTCTATGAAGATCGACCAGCCATGCTCGTAAATTTCACCGAAAAGTTCTTTTATCAGCCTATTTCAAAGCCATTTTCAGATTGGTTTTTGCAACTGGGATTTGCAGCTTCCGGGTATGCAACGGCTAAAGTAGCAAAAACGTTTCGAGATGAAGAACTATTCCACGATCTCTCTCATATTCTCGTTCCAACGCTTATTTTACACGGAAAGCATGATGAAGTCTGTCGCCCTGCATTAGCAACTGCATTACATAAAGGCATTAAACAATCCAAGCTTGTCTGGTTTGAACATAGCGGTCATGGATTGTTTTGGGAAGAACGAGATAAGTTTAATAGAGAGCTTGCAGAATTTGTCCGATAAAAATTCAAGCAAAATGTCTCTTGCCCGGACACCTTCTATTCTAATAGTTCTAAACAAACATAAGCATTTCTCTCCTACAACCATACCAATGGTTCCAGAAGCAATTTCCCATTTCCAATAATCGATACATGATAATCTTCACGTAAAACAACACCCATACAGATAGTGAACGGAAAAAGAGAAATTACAACGCCTACCCATTCTATCGTTTCATCCTTAATGGAACGTTCCTACCTTTCTAGGTAACTGGATTATACTCTTTCATTTCATCTCCTGCATTGTTACGACAATGCGAGCAAAAAGCTAGAGTAGTATCGAAGGTTTGCTTGTAAGAATCCCAATACTTGTTCCGACTCCCCAAATCAAAAGATAAAAAGACTGTAAGATTTTAGGCTTATAGATTGCAGAACTGCTTCATTTCCCCTATAGTGTTGATTAATAAGAAGGAGGCGACAAAATTTGGTAATTGTTAGAGATGCACATGTAAATGATGTTCCAGAAATGACGGATATTTATAATAACGCAGTCCGAACGACTACGGCTACTTTCGATTTGGAAGAACAAACCGCCGACGAGCGTCAAATGTGGTTCCATAGTTTTAATGATCAGTATCCATTAATTGTTGCAGAATTTAATGGCCATGTTGTTGGCTATTGCAGTCTAAGTCCTTATCGCTCTAAGCCAGCATACGCTAAAACAGTAGAGCTCTCCGTTTATATTGCTCCTAACCACAGAGGGAATGGAGTAGGGAGTATATTACTTGAGGAAATTATTAAGCGCGCTAAAAAGCTCGGTTATCACACCATTCTAGGAGGTGTAACAGAAGGCAATAAACGAAGTATGAGACTACATGAAAAGTTCGGCTTCGAGAATGTAGGGTGTTTAAAAGAAGTAGGATTTAAATTCGGCAATTGGCAGGATGTACACTTTTATCAGCTCATTTTAAAATAAATATCCCTTTATGAAAGTAAGGGTTTGCATTGTGTTTATTCCTCTTTCTGTTTTAGAAGGATTAAAAAAATATTACGTTTACGTAGCTCTTCTCGCATTAGATGTAGAAATTCTTCACTTAAACCTAATTCAACCGCATGTTTATAAGATTCAATGAGTACTCTGTCCGATAAATAGTCCAAAATTCGGTCCCCTGCTTCCATTTTAAAGAAGGGAAAACGGACTGTCGACTTTGAAAAAATAGGATGAACGACAAATAATGACCATCCATCTAATTCATTAGACCAAATAGGCAAAAAAAGCAGCCTTTATCGGATTTGCTTGGTCATCTGCTCATCCTGCCCCAGCTTACTCTTGAAAATGAATAGAAATGTCTTTCTCGATTGCTAATGTATAGGACGTTTTAAACGTTCTTTTTTTGTTTAATAATGTTCTATTCTCCAGAAAAGCATTTCATGCTCTTCAAATGAAATACGGACATTTACCTCGTTCACAGATAGCGTTTGAACCTTTACATTATCAGCTAATGTCTTCTTCACTTTTTCTACTGATCGATAAGCAAAATCAGCGTGAACAGCTTCACCAAATAATATCAATCGCTGAAACACAACAGCCTCTACAGCATGATAGTAAATCTCCATATATATGCGGCTTGTCATCTTCCCAAACGATAACTCTATATGTTTCTATAATGAAACCTCCTTTCCTATAGGGACGTATCTTATAAAAAGAAATATAGCAAGCCTGCTTTATTTTCTTATTCATCCAGAAGTGTATTACATTTTCATTTGTTACAGTATTTGGTAAAATAGATTTAGAGGAGTGGTATCCGTGGAATCCGTAGCACGAGGTAAATCAGGAAAGGGTGGTACATGGGGTGTATTAGCAGCCATCGGATTGTTTTTCCTTTCCAAGCTTAAGTGGGTGTTAGGGTTACTTAAACTTGGAAAGTTTGCAACTCTTGCTTCCATGTTTGTTTCTCTTTGGGCGCATGCTCAAATTTTCGGGTGGAAATTTGCCAGTGCCATCATTTATTTGATTTTCGTTCATGAAATGGGGCATCTGGTCGCAGCAAGGATGAAAAAAATCCCAACAAGCCCTGCTATATTTATTCCGTTTATGGGGGCAGTTATTGGCATTGATCCGAAAAAAATTAAAAATGCAGAAACAGAATTTTTTGTCGCATACGGGGGACCGTTTGCTGGATTGCTATCCATCATTCCGGCAGCGCTACTCTATCTATACACGAAAGATCCATACTGGGCACTTGTGATGCAGTTAGGTGCTTTAATTAATCTATTTAACCTTATCCCTGTTTCTCCACTTGATGGAGGAAGAATCGTCAGTGTCTTATCAACGAAGGTCTGGTTCATCGGATTACTTGCCTTAGTTCCTTTCCTCTTTTTATCGCCTGATCCCGTATTAATGATTATTTTCATTTTTGGGGTTATAACCTGGGTGGAAAGAATTCGGGAACCACTAAAAATAAAAACGATGAACTATAAAAAAGAAGTATTGCAAAACATAAATGAATTACTTGACACGTATAAAAGTAGAACAATAACAGGAATAGATTTTGAATTATATACAGATGAGTTCGAATATAAACTGAATGAATATGCACGTATTCGTACAATTCTTCGCGAACGAAAGCAAGAAGTCGTTGACTTCGTCATTCATGACCCGACAGTTCGTGGATTATTTGTCAGACCTAAACATAAACCTAAGGTAAAGAAAATGGAAGCCGAATTAGAGATTTTAAAACAGATTTTGGAAAAAAATATGTTCCCAACTGTTAATTCCGCAACAGCTATTGATGAAATCGTCGAACTCGTCTATGAACAGAACCAAAAGAAGACAGCAGAATTGAATGATGAACTCAGTAGGATGAAGACTTATTATGAGTCCTCTTTAACCACCAAGATTCGTGCTTTAATCCTTTATGTGGCACTTGCCGTTCTTTTAGCCGTTATTCTCGTTTTTGCAATGGAAATACTAGATGCCAGTGATCTTATGGTCAATCCAACATCCTTTGAGGAAAACTAAGGGGCTGGGACATAACGAAAAGGATAAGCAGAAAAGCCGAACAACAGC
Source organism: Radiobacillus deserti (assembly GCF_007301515.1). Lineage (GTDB taxonomy): Bacteria > Bacillota > Bacilli > Bacillales > Amphibacillaceae > Radiobacillus > Radiobacillus deserti. The sequence goes on along the minus strand of NZ_CP041666.1, from coordinate 909,736 downwards.
CTATACTAGCTCCGGAAATATACGTGGACTCCAGCGGGAGGAGGCTCACCAGCCGCCCGAGGAAAGCGTAGTATGTTTCCGGAGCGGGGTATAGGCACTATTTATAATTGTTCGTTTATTTCATTGCTTTAATATACTTTTGTCTCAACCTCTTTTTGTTTTGCCTGTTGTGCAACCTAAATATAGCCCCTTTACAAACATTTGTTTTTATTTTAAACTTTTGTTTATAAGGGTGAAAGGAGGATAGCCATGAGCAAGGAACAACAAATCTTAACTCACATTAAACGCAATCCATACATATCCCAACAAGAACTGGCTGAGCTCGTCGGATTATCTCGTCCAGCGGTAGCAAACTACATCAAAAGCCTGATCACTCGAGGGGAGATAAAAGGACGCGCCTATATTTTAAATGACAAGAAGTATATTACTTGTATTGGTGGAGCAAATATTGATCGGAAAGCGATGGCCTTAGAACAAGTAAGCCTTCATTCATCTAATCCAGTTACAACCTCCGAGTCCTATGGAGGCGTCTCTCGAAATGTTGCAGAAAATTTAAGTCGTCTTGGCATGCATACTAGATTGTTAACAACAATCGGCGATGACAAAGAAGGACAAGCTATCCTAGAAAAGTCTCAACAGGACGGAATCGATATTCGTCACGTTTGGACACTTCCAACCCAACGAACCGGAACGTACACTGCACTAATTGATACAGATGGCGAATTAATCGTGTCACTAGCGGATATGGGCATTTATGACCACCTAACCCCTTCCATGCTAGAGGAACGCTGGGGCCAGATTTCAGACTCCCAAGCAATCTTTGTAGATACAAATATCTCCGCAGAATGTTTATCTTTCTTAATGGAGAAATGTAAGGCGGAAAGTGTTGCCCTTTATATCGATCCAGTATCGATTGCAAAAACAAAAAAGTTGCCGAAGCGATTAGATGGAACAGAGTTAATTCTACCAAATCGGGAAGAAGCAGAATTACTAGCTGACATGGAGATTTTCTCCGTCCAAGGGGCCAAAATCGCTTGTCAGCACATCCTAGATCGTGGTGCAAAACAAGTAATTATTACAATGGGAGCAGATGGGGTTTTCTATGCTTCTAAGGAAGAGTCTGGTCATGTTCCGGCCATCCAAACGGAAGTGGTAGATGTAACTGGGGCTGGTGATGCCTTTGCGGCGAGTATTATATATGGCCTGTCCATTGGACAAAACCTAGAAAAAGCGTGCCAGCTTGGAGTAGCTGCGGCTTCCTTAACGTTACAAACAGAAGCTTCTGTCGCGCTCGCGTTAAATCAAGATTATCTAGAACAAGTAGTAAAGGAGTCTTCATAATGCAAAACTATTTATCTTTTTCTGAAGAGGTTCAAGAAGCCATCGAACAACAAAAACCAATTGTAGCGTTAGAAACAACTATCATTTCTCATGGCATGCCATACCCACAAAATATCGAAATGGCCAAAACAGTCGAACAGATTATACGAAATCAAGGTGCTGTTCCAGCTACCATTGGGTTGATGGATGGATCAATCAAAATCGGATTATCCGAAGAGGAACTGCTTGAATTCGCTACGAACAAATCCGTTGAAAAAGTAAGCCGTAGAGATTTTCCTTATATTTTGGCGACTGGAAAAATTGGTGCAACTACCGTTGCCGCAACGATGATTGCGGCACAGCTAGCAGGTATAAAAGTGTTTGCGACAGGTGGAATTGGTGGGGTTCACCGTGGTGGAGAGCTATCGATGGACGTATCCGCAGACTTAACAGAACTGGCACAAACCAATGTCGCGGTTGTCTGTGCCGGTGCTAAGTCTATTCTAGATGTAGGACGCACATTAGAATACTTAGAAACAGAAGGAGTTCCAGTAGTCGGTTATAAATGCGAAACCTTCCCTACTTTCTATACAAGAGAAAGTGACTTCAACGTAGACTTCCAATTGGATTCGCCGGAAGAAGTGGCTCGATTACTAGATACAAAGTGGAAACTCAACCTAAATGGCGGAGCGATTATTGCAAACCCTGTTCCAGAAGAAGCTGCGATGAATTATGACGAAATGGAAGCGTTAATTGCTCATGTAATTGATGATGCAACCAAACAAGGGATTGCAGGAAAAAGTGTAACTCCATTCGTTTTAGATCAAATTAAACAACGTACAGATGGTAGAAGCTTGGAAACGAATATCGCGTTAGTGAAGCATAATGCGGAGGTTGCTGGTCAGATTGCAGTGGCGTTACACAGCCTATAACTATCTATATGGTCTAGTAATCGAATTTCTATAAAAAGAAACCTCATCAAGGATGAGGTTTCTTTTATTCTACATGAGACTCAACCTCCCAGTCTCTTTCGATATGGATGTTTTGATTCTCATGGTTAAACATCATTTTTTTATCCGTTAAAGACGTTTCTCAAAATCATTAAATAGTTTAAATAGCATCACTCGTTCACCGGTACGAGAACTTATATCGGTATGAAAACTCTTCACTTCTTCTCCGGTTATCGTTAAGATAATATTCTTAAGATCTTCTATACCGGATTCCACTAATTCCGAACGAGTCTTCTTTATTGTTAACATTCCATCTTTTGATTCACATACTGCATATTCAGCCGGTGTTAAAACACCATGTAAGATTACAATTATCATATCTCGTAATATATCTGTCTTAACGGATACAGATCCACGTCCGAGAAAGTCCTTTTCCCACTGAGTAATAGCCCTACTTATCTCAGATTCATAAGAACCTTTTGATTTATTCATAACATGTACATCTCCCTTTATATGGTCTATTCAGTTGCTTTATAAAATCTTCGAGATGATTTTCCTCATTGAAAGTATGTGCCCGTGTCGATGGGAGCACAGTTTATATCTTAACATAGCGTTCTATTTTTTAACTATACATTAACTAGAGTTCAATCTATTCCCATGAAATCTTAGTTGAATATAGAACAAACAAAGTCTAGGCTAAAAATGCCTAGACCTTAAAACAATATATGAAGGATAATCTTTATTGTCCTAATCACTAAAGTACGAGAAAAATACCTTGGCAAAGAAGTTTTTGATAATATTCCTTGTAGGAATCTCAACTATTGGTTATATAGCTTAACTAGTACCAGTTTTTCCAACGCCCTTCTGGATCTACACTAGCAAGTCGAGCCCATCCATTTTCAACTTTTTCTCTTAATGAGGAATCCATATTTAATAACCTTTCTACGTATTCATTAGGTGCTTGAATGACAATCAGCAGACGAAGTGGAGAATGATAAGCCTCGTGATCTGACTTCATAACAGATTGCCACGGTAGACCCGCTAACAAGTCACTTGCATTTCCCTGCATAACACCAAGACCTGCTGTAACAGTTTGCGTCGCTTTATTTCCACTACCATAATAGTGAGGCGCTACAGTTGAAGCATAGTATTGCAGATTAATCCATTGGCTCACTGTGCCCGGTCCTTCAATGATATTAGCTAGGAGTTCCCCGCTTTCATCCTTTCGCCAATCGTAATTATGAAGAAAGGCTCTACCTTCCAAGTCACAATGCTGAGTTAATTCCCGTTGACCAATAATGAAAGCAGCATTACGGGCTAATCCCCATTCCGGACGTATTTCACTCCAATCTTCAGCAAATCGGTGTACCTCTGCCTTTGGATTTTTTAGTTTAGATTGGATATTCGGTAACTGAGCAAGACGCTCGACAATTGCATTTTGGCTCACTGTCGGCATAATAGCCTCGATACGATCAAATGCCTCTTGTGCTGTTTCGGAAAGTTCGGGAACATAAAGCCATTGTAATTCATCCACGGTTGTATTGTGTTCTGCCGCTACAAAAACGGTGTCCACAGGGATTTCAATTCCTTCCGAAGAAAGCTCTTTTCTTACCTCAGGAAGATTACATAAAGTAGCCAAAACCCTTGCGTTGAATCCACCCGCTGCTCCACCACAGGCACCACACTCAAGTGCAGCAGCGTAAGGATTGTTTGTACTTTGACTGCTATGTCCGCATATAACGACTAATGAAGCAAAATTCTCTGTCAACCCCATCATTTTTAAGGCTGCGCGCGCATAATCCACCTTTTCTTTTTCAGAAAATCCAACAGATATCTCCGCTTGTGTATGATGAACATGATGAAGGGAGAGCTTCGTATTAGGTTTCCGTACCCAAGCTTCACGAAGGCTACGAATAAGCCGATCTGCCCTTCTTGGCACAAAACTTCGTGCTACCATTTGTAAGCTAAGAAAAGGCCCACTTAATTCAGGTAAAAGTAAGCTCGCAAGTACACTTTGTTTCATTTTTTTAAATGTATTGCTTAAGGAATTAACAACCTGCTTACGTTGCTGATACGTCTCTAATTCTTTCTCATCAGCAGTCTCCTTTATTTGGTGCCGAGGCTGTAGGATAACCGGCAAGGAAGGATGACTATGATCACTCCCGAGCTCTTTAGTTGCAATCGGTAAACCAAAGAAGCCTGCAATTCCAATTGTTTCGAACGGGCCTTCTTTTTCAAGTTGACGGCGAAAAGGTTCCGATCGTACATCAATGCAGAAAGCTAATTGTGCTAGTACAGATTTTTTTTGGTTGTCCTTACGGTGATTAGAGATAATCTTCTGACTTAATCGATCAGTGTGTGTATCTTCCCACGCTTCTAACCAAAGCTTCCTACGAAGACTATCATTAAAGGTGGAAGCAAATGCTAGATATTCATTTTGTTCAATAGTTGACATCCTCGACCATTGCTCCATTTTCAGCTCTCCCCAATAAATCCAAGATGCTAAAAGAGGAGTAACCGAATCTTTATTCTCCAAAAGTCTATTAGGGAGAGGTTTATAGGGCTTTATGAACGCATGCTCCATTGAAATTCGAATAGCTAAATACTCTGTTAGGAGTGCATGTTCATGGTTCGATTGTCGTGAGCGCCAAAGCATCATCCCTGCCCATCCAGGTAAGGAAAGTAAATGGCCTTCAAGATATGTTTGTAAATCTGACTCCGGTATTTCTAATGCGATTAATGCCTCTTTTAGAGCTAGATGTGCCTCTTGAGGTAAATCTTTGAAGCAACTTCGCTGTTTCTTACTAAGAATCGGATCGTGTTGAATGAGACGACGCCACGCACGATAAAACCCCTCCTGACGATTTGGCATTGCCCAACCCGCCTGGGAATCATCAAGATATAATTTACACCACTTGATAATATGATGATCGAGAATGTTCCCTATCCTATCGCCATCCTCATTCTGAATTTGCGAACTTATTGGTTGCATGATAGAACCTTTTGTATGAATCCCACTAAATCCCTCTGCCAATTCCTCCAGTTCCAGTGATGCTAGAAGGTCTGAAGGTAATGGATCCAACTTTAATGCGGCATGACAGAATCGTTCCATCATGTCCCGTGGGATTTTAAAGGAATGGGAATCAAGCCAACGCTGTAGTCTCATTTCCAGAAAAGCTTCATCAATCTCACCTTTATTCTTAGCCGAAATGATCATAGAAGCACTAGGATAAATATCAATATCCCGATTATTCTTTAACCACTCTGCAACCTGATCAAATGATTGGTTTTCAAGTCCCATCCACGGGTTACGTGCTGCAAACGTAGAAATGGGCCAAAGTGGTGCAATTACTTGACTAGCCGATTCAACTAACTTATTAATATCATCTTTTTGAAGGTTAACTGTTTTATCTTTCTTCCCTATACTCTCTTTCGTTAATACGGATGTTCCATTCATCGTAGTTTACCTCCCTCAGATATATATTGTTTTAAGTAGTTTGGATGACTTTCTACTGACTTTGGTTTCGCCTCACCCAATCGGATTAACCAAAGGTAAACTACTGCAAAGGATACAGAAGAACGTTTACGAGAAACCCACGCACCTATAGCACTTCCAA